>CAZKGS010000049.1:0-2258 GCA_964552105.1 uncultured Syntrophaceae bacterium | reverse complement strand
CAGAACAATCTCGGCAATGCCTATCGCATTCTTTCCGAGATTCGAGACGAAAAAGAGAATCTGAGCAAAGCAATCGAGGCTTATAAAAAATCTCTCAGAGTGAAAACGGTAGAGAAATACCCCGTCGACTACGCCATGATTCAGAACAATCTTGGCAATGCCTATCTTGTTCTTTCCGGGGTTCAAGATGGTGAGAAGAACCTGACTAAAGCAATACGAGCCTATGAAGATGCTCTGAAGATATATACGGTCAAGAAATATCCTGAAAACTACGCCGGGATACAGAATAATCTGGGAGCTGCCTACAGTTCTCTTTCTGAGTTTCGTGACAAGGAAAAGAATCTGATCAAAGCGGTTCGAGCTTATGAGGAAGCTCTGAAAAACCGAACTTTTAAAAAATAGGACTTGTTACAAAGTAACCACCGCGTAATTGTGTAATTGCGTACAATTTCAAGAAAAATGTGAACCCGTCCCCAATTAGTGTGTTGTTGAGAGGCACAGAATGAAAGATGAAAACAGGGCTAATGAACAGCTCGTAAACGAACTTGTTGAATTGCGCCAGAAGGTTGTTGAACTGGAAGCACCGGAAACCGGGATAGAGGAGGTTGAAGATCTTTACCGGATACTTGCAGAAAAATCCTTCGCCGGCGTCTACGTGGTGCAGGACGGCATATTCCAATTCCTTAATTCCAATGCCGCGGCCTATGCCGGCCATACACAAGAGGAGCTGACCGGAAAACCATGTAACAGCATCGTCCACCCCGAAGACAGGGAAACAGTACGGAAGAATGCCGGGAAAATGCTAAAAGGTGAGCGCACTTTTCCCTACAAATTCAGAATCATCACCAAAGATGACTCTACAAGATGGATCATGGAGACGGTCACATCCATCAATTATAACGGCAAACCTGCCGTCCTTGGGAACTCCATGGACATAACGGAAAAGATAGCAAACCAGGAGTCCCTCCGCAGATCGGAACAACTATATGCCGACATCATTAACTTTCTTCCCGATCCCACCCTTGTCATTGATCTTGAAGGCAAGGTAGTTGCCTGGAGCAGGGCGATTGAGGAGATGACCGGAGTAAAGGCCAAAGACATGCTGGGCAAGGGAAACTATGAATATGCTATCCCGTTTTATGGTGTTAGAAGACCCATACTGATTGATCTCGTGTTTAAATCTGACGAAGAAATAGAGAAAAAATATCACTTTATCACTAAGGAAAAAGACTGTCTGATAGTCGAAACGGATGTTCCTTTCGTGAAAGGACATAATCTATTTCTGTGGGGCAAGGCAAGTCCCATATATGATCATCAAGGGGATGTAATTGGTGCCATCGAATCTATCCGCGACCTCACCGACCGCAAGCGTGCGGAGGAGACGCTGCGGGAAAGCGAGGAGAAGTACCGAATCATTCTTGAAAGCATTCAAGAGGGTTACTTTGAGGTTGATCTTGCTGGAAACTTCACCTTCCTCAATGATTCATTATGTAAAATAATGGCATATCCCAGGAACGAATTGTTAAACATGAACAACCGGGACTACACCACCCCGGAAACCGCCAAGAAAATGTATCAACTATTTAACAGGGTCTATCAGACAGGAGAACCCGCAACAATAACTGACTTTGAAGTTTTTGCTAAAGATGGGCGTATATTGGTTTTTGGACTGTCTACTTCCATCATTCAGGACCATAAGAACCGGCCAATCGGGTTTCGAGGAATTATCCGTGATACCACCGATCGCAAGCGAGCCGAGGAGGCAATCCGCAAGGCTGAGCGTGAAAAAGCCATTGTCCTTGATACCATGTCGGAGCTTATATGCTATCTTGATACCGACCTGAAAATTCTATGGACAAACAACAAATCATTCAATCTGTTTAATCTGACTCCCGATCAATTAGCGGGAAAGATCTGCTATGAGGCATTACACCAGCGAACCAAACCGTGTTCCGTCTGTCCTGTCTTGAAGGTTTTTGAAACAGGTCTGCCGCAGGAAACCGAAGTCATTTCATCTTACGGAAAAAACTGGATTCTACGCGCCTACCCCGTTAGAGACGAAAACGGTTCCATAACAGGTGCCGTTGAAGTTATAGCAGACGTTACTGAACTCACACGTGCCGAGGAAGAAAAGCGGGAGCTGGAGGCCAGTCTTCATCAGGCCCGGAAGATGGAATCCATCGGAACTTTGGCCGGCGGCATCGCCCATGATTTTAACAATCTCCTCATGGGTATGCAGGGAAACGCTTCTCTCATGC
>CAZKGS010000048.1:0-12931 GCA_964552105.1 uncultured Syntrophaceae bacterium | reverse complement strand
CGTTAGGCTCAAATTTTAATCCTCGAAATATCCAATATATTCCTGTGGTTAAAATCTTCGCTTTCCTTGAACTTGAACAAAATTGAACATTCTGCAAAGGTTTCAATATGTCCGCGTCTAACCTCACCTCCTGTTTCATCATGGGGTTTGATTTCACGCGGTGTTAAGAAAGGAATCTCCACCGAGGCATAAAATCCTCGGGAAACATGTTATTACCCCCTGTTCCTTTCCTGGCAATTTACTCCCGAAAATGCGACTCAAGTGATGGTTTGTTTAAGATCTTAACACGGTGCTGAAAAGAGAAACTGTCGGCCTGGCATGTATCAAATTGAGGATCCATACATCCTAAAGAGCATGGCGTTTGATTTGCTGTCGAAACGGAATTATTGTGACCGAATTTAAAAATCCGGTCAAAGTCGAGTTTTCCAACACCCTACCTTGTATATATTTTTAAACTACTAAAGTGTCTATCTTTTGTCAACATAATGATGCACGTAATTAAAATATTTGTAATACTTTAGCTGTTTTTCTGCCGACCACTGACAATTTTCATGCAAAAGAGGGCTATAAAACACTGCAAAGAAATTGACCTGTCAGGGAACCTTCTGTTTTTGCCACTTCCTCAGGGGTACCGGATGCAATGATTCTACCGCCTCTTTCCCCGCCTTCGGGACCGAGGTCAATTATATAATCGGCAGATTTGATGACATCCAGATTATGTTCGATGACCACAACGGTGTTATTCATGTCCACCAATCTCATCAACACGTCAAGGAGCTTGTGAATATCGGCAAAGTGCAGACCGATTGTTGGTTCATCCAGTATATAAAGTGTATTGGTCGACAGACGTTTCCCCAATTCCCTCGCCAGTTTTACCCGCTGGGCCTCGCCTCCGGAAAGGGTTGTGGCAGATTGACCCAATTTTATATACCCAAGACCGACATCGTAAAGAAGCTGTAATTTTGTCTTTATAACAGGTATATTATCGAAAAAAGAGAGTGCCTGATTGACCGTCATATCAAGGATATCAGCTATATTTTTCCCCTTGTAACGAATTTCAAGCGTGTCCTTATTAAATCTCTTTCCAAGACATATATCACAGGTGATATACACATCGGGCAGAAAATGCATTTCTATCCTTTTTAAGCCATCCCCCTGACAAGCCTCACACCTCCCCCCTTTAACATTAAAACTGAACCGGCCCGGCTTGTACCCACGCACCCTTGATTCCGGAAGCTGGTGGAAAAGATCCCGTATATAGGTCAGAACACCCGTATAAGTGGCTGGATTTGATCGGGGGGTACGCCCTATGGGCTGCTGATCCATTGTGATGACCCTTTCAATCCCTCCTAAATCCTTTATTCGTTTTACTTTCCCCATCCTTCCCCTGTACTTGTTCAGCCTTCTGCGAAGGACTTTATACAGCGTCTCTATAACCATGGTACTCTTCCCCGATCCGGACACACCCGTAACACAGGTAAAAAGACCAACTGGAATCCTGATATCTATATTCTTCAGATTGTTTTCCGAGGCTTCCTCCATAATGATAAACTGGCCGGGATTGTTCCTTCGCCTTTTCGGTATGGGAATGGACAATCTTCCGGAAAGATATCCCCCTGTAAGAGAATCTTCAGACTTGCAAATATCTTCAGGAGCGCCCTGAAAGACAACATTCCCTCCCTGCAGGCCGGCACCTGGTCCCATATCGATAATATGATCAGAAGAAATCATCATTTCCGTATCATGCTCCACCACCAGAACCGTATTCCCCATATCCCTCAGCCGTTTGAGTGTTGAAATAAGACGGACATTATCCCGAGGGTGGAGGCCTACCGTCGGTTCATCCAGGACATAAAGAACACCGACAAGACCTGATCCTATCTGTGTGGCCAGGCGAATGCGCTGTTCTTCTCCGCCTGAAAGAGTTCCCGCTGATCGGGCCAGATCCAGATAATTCATCCCCACATCTAAAAGAAATCTCAGCCTTTCTTTAATTTCCTTCAGTATTCGTTCGGAAACGAGGGATTCACGAGGAGAAAGGGAAAGGAAATCAAAAAAATCCATACATTCCCCGATCGACATCCGGCACACTTCATATATATTCTTTTCTCCAACGGTCACCGAAAGGCTTTCTTTCCTCAATCTGGCACCGCCGCATTCAGGGCAATTCCTCACATTCATATATCGCGACAGTTCAATTCTCGCCTCATGGGAATCTGCCTCTTTGTATCGCCGCCCGAGTCTGGTCATCACACCTTCAAAAGATCTGGTGTAAAAATGCCTCCTCCTCCCCCTGTCAAAATAAAACTCGATTTTTTCGTCCCCTGAACCATATAAAAGGACATTCCTGATTTTCTCGGACAATCTGTTAAAGGGGACATTGATATCAAAGCCGTAGTGCTTTGACAGGGATTCCAGCATCTGGTAATAATAGAGAGATTTCCTTCCCTCCCATGGAGCAATAGCCCCTTCCCTGATAGAAAGGCCCGGGTCGGGAACAACCAGGTTCTCATCAAAGTATACCTTTGTACCTAACCCCCCGCATTCAGGACAGGCACCATACGGGCTATTGAAAGAAAATATCCGCGGAGATAGTTCGGGAATGCTTATACCGCAATCAGGACAGGCATATGCCTCGCTGAAGATAATCTCTTCTCCATCTATGACCTGTACCTTTACCAGTTCCTCCGAGAGGCCCAGGGCAATCTCCACTGAATCCCTCAAGCGCTGTCTTATACCCTCTTTTATTATCAGGCGGTCAACCACTACATCTATATCGTGGCGTTTATTTTTATCCAGAAAGATTTCATCGGAGAGATCAAAGATCTCTCCATCAATCCGAACCCTGACAAAACCGTCCTTCAGCAATTTTTTAAGTTCTTTCTGGAACTCGCCCTTCTTCCCTCTGACAACAGGTGAGAGAATGTTAAGTTTTGTATTCGAGGGAAAGGCAAGGATACTGTCAACCATCGTATCAACGGTCTGAGATTTTATCTCTCTACCGCACCGGTAACAGTGAGGCACTCCTACGCGGGCGTACAGCAGACGTAGATAATCATATATTTCAGTTACTGTTCCCACCGTCGAGCGGGGATTCTGACTGGCTGTCCTCTGCTCAATGGCAATGGCGGGAGACAAACCCTCGATAGATTCGACATCGGGCTTGTCCATCTGACCTATAAACTGACGGGCATAGGTGGAGAGAGATTCAACGTAACGTCTCTGCCCTTCGGCATATATGGTATCGAATGCCAGAGAAGACTTACCGGAACCACTGACTCCGGTAATCACAACAAGCTGATCCCTGGGAATGTCTATATTTATATTTTTAAGGTTGTGCTGACATGCACCCCTGATCTTTATGTATTTCATAACTTAAGTTTCGAGTTTCGGGTTTCAAGTTTCAGGTTTTTAACTTGACAGTTTCGTAAAAAGCTCCATTATGCCGTTTAGCGGCATTATAATGGAAAGTAACTTTTTCAAAGCATGTTTAAGGCCGATGGGGGCATCGGCCCCTATATATTGTAGGGTCTGTTCCCCGAACAGGCCGTGTATCTAGATAGTGTTCAGAAAAATCAACAAGTTATATTAAATTCGGCCAAACGAGTTACTTGAAAGTCGGATTTCCCCTCTCCTAGCGGGAGGGGACAAAGGGAAGGGGAATGTAAGTCTTTGAAATGGTGTTGTATTCACCCTCACCCCTACCCTCTCCTATCAAGGGAGATGGGGTATTTTCGACTTTTTCCGAAGCTTTGAAACTTGAAACTTCAGACTCGAAACTTTTTCACAATCGTATATCAATAAGCGATTTTCCCCATTGTTCTTTAAGCCATTCCTGAAATCTTTTTTCTACCTTCACGCTGCCAATTTTTCCTATTATTTCTTCTCGAACCGATTCAATCGGTTTTATTCCGGCTCCTCTCTTGTCGATAACCTGAATGATATGAAAACCTATGGGAGACTCAATAATCTCGCTGATTTCACCTTTTTCCAACGCAAAAGCTACCTCGTCCACTTCCGGCAACATCATGCCCTTCTCAATATATCCGAGGTCACCTCCCGCTTTTGCTGCCGGCCCCTGGGAAACTTCCACTGCCAGCAACCTGAAAGATTCTCCACTCTTCAATCTATTCAGTGTTTCCCCGGCAAGTATCCTTCGTTCTTTTTTAACTTCAGCATCATTGTCTCTGGGAACGATAATCAGAATCTGATTAATTCTGACAGCCTCTTTTCCTTCATAATCATCCCTGTGTTCACGGTAATAATTGCCTATCTCCTCACGGCTTACGGCAATTTTACTTTTTATTTCTCTCCCCAATAGATTCATTCTCGTCAGATGCTGCCTGAGCTCTTCTTTATATTCATCAAATGTGCCTCCCTCTCTGGCGATTGCCTCTTGGAATGCTTCCATGGAAATCTTTTTCTGGGTTATAATATTCTTGATTGCATCATCTATATCTTTATCGGAGGCAACGATTCCCAGCTTTTTTGCTTCCTGTTCTATCAGTTTTTGATTGATGAGTTCCCTTAAAACTGTCATTCGGAGCTGCTTTGCAACACTTTCCCTGTCGGCCACCTCCGAAGTTTTTTCTATTCTTTTCAAAAAAGCCTCAATGTCTCTGTTTAATTCAGAAAGAGTGATAATATCGTCGTTTACAACGGCCACTATCCTGTCTACTACATTGGCACTTGATGAGGCTGCCAGCAGGATCGAAAAAACAAAGATGACTATAGAAATCTTTAAAACCTTCATTGCTGCTCCTTTATGACTAAACTAAGCCGGTTAGTTCATTAATTCTCTCAACAGGCTCTCCGCCTTGTCAATAATTTCACTTTTTTTGAGCCCGGGCATGGAAACGAGGAGTTTGAAATCCGGCGTGAATTTCACTCCCTGCAATTTTTTGTTTCGGGAAAGATCGACTATCTTCCCTGGATTTATGGAACTGTTCTGATGGAAAGCAATAAACATATTTTCCCCATCATATTCCATCTTTTTGGCCATCACGTTTTTTAACTGATTTCTGATCCTGATGATTTCAACAAGATTATCCACCTCGGGCGGTGTGATTCCGTAACAATCGATCAATTCCTCTTTCAAATCAGACAAATCTTCTTCTGAAGAAGCCATGGATATTTTTTTATAGGTCATAAGTCTACTGTGTACATCTGTAATATAATCATCCGGAATAAAAGCGGACAGTCCAAAATTAATTTCGGGCCGTATTTCTTCATCAAAAGTCTCTCCCCCCCTTAATTCCCTGACAGTCTTTTCCATCAGCTCTGTGTACAGCTCGTAACCCACAGCCGATATGTGCCCTGATTGTGATACTCCCAGGAAATTTCCTCCCCCTCTTATTTCAAGATCATGCGTCGCAACTTTAAAGCCCGAACCCGGTTCAGAAAACTCCTGTATTATTCGAAGCCTTTTCCGGGCATCACGAGAAAGCATCACACCCCTGGGAACCAGGAGATACGCATATGCCTCTTCTTTCGACCTGCCGACCCTGCCTCGCAGCTGATAGAGCGGAGAAAGGCCGAATCTATCGGCACGATTGATTATTATTGTATTTGCCGTCGGTATATCAACGCCGGATCCTATAATCGTTGTGCAAATCAAAATACTATACTCTTTTTTAAGAAATTTTACCATCACTGCTTCAAGATCCCTGGCCTTCATCTGCCCGTGAGCCACCCCAATTTTCGCCTCGGGAAGAAGCTTTTCCACAAAACGGGCCATACTGTATATTGATTTTACCCTGTCGTGTACAAAGAAAACCTGCCCGCCTCTTTCCAGCTCCTGTTTTATGGCCTCTTTTATAACATCTTCGTCAAACTCCGTGACATAAGCCCTTATAAACTGCCTATCCTGAGGAGGTGTATCAATGATGGTAAGATCCCGTATCCCGACAAGGGATAGCTGCAAAGTCCTTGGTATGGGAGTTGCCGTCAGCGTAAGGACATCAACAAGATTGCGAAGTTTCTTTAACTTTTCTTTATCACTTACGCCAAATCGTTGTTCCTCATCGATAATAACTAATCCCAATTCTTTAAAGATGACATCTTTCTGCAAAATCCTTTGCGTACCTATGGTAATATCCACTAATCCCTTGTTTATATCTTCTACGATTTTATTTTGCTGAGCTTTTGTCTTATACCGGTTGAGTACCTCAATACGGACGGGATATTTTTCAAATCTTTCGGAAAATGTCTGATAGTGCTGCTCCGCAAGGATTGTTGTAGGAACCAGAACCGCTGTCTGCTTACCATCCATGGCAGCTCTGAAGGAGGCCCTGATCGCCACCTCTGTCTTGCCGAACCCGGCATCGCCACAGATTAATCTGTCCATGGGCCTGGAATCACTCATATCGATATTCACATCTTCGATGGCATCTGCCTGATCCGGTGTCTCCTCATACTCAAAAGAAGACGAAAATTCTTCATAATATCTGTCGGAAGGAGAAAATTGATGTCCTTCCATAATTTCTCTGGCGGCATAGATGGAAACCAGTTCTTTCGCAATGGCGCGAACGGACTTTTTCACTTTTTTCTTCACTGTTTCCCACGAAGTACCACCCAACTTATCGACACCGGGGGCATAATCACCTGGACCGATATACCTCTGAATTTGATCCAGGCGATCGACGGGAATGTACAGCTTATCCCCTCCCGCATATTCAATTATCAGAAAATCATTTTCAATATTCCTTATGTCCAGCTTCTTGAGTCCAAGGTAAAGACCGATGCCATGCTCCCCATGTACGACAGAATCTCCCTCTTTCAACTCTCCAAACGATTTCAGGAAAAACCCTTCCCTACCATATGCTTTCCGCTTCCTTTTTATTTTTCTGCCGAATATCTCCTCTTCACTGATAATAACCAGCCTCAAGGGGAGATAACAAAATCCCTCACTTATTTTACCGGTCATAATTACCAGCCGGCCCCGGCCGCTATGGCTATCAAGCTCGGAAAAAAAAGAAGAATCAGCCTGGCGTGCGGTAAGAGAATATCCCTCAAGGAGGTGAGACATCCGCTGTATTTCCTCCTCCCCGCAAAGAAAGACAACAAGATTACCTTCATCAATCCAATTTCTTACTCTATTTGCAAGAGGGGTTAGGAGACCATTTTCCTTCTTCAAAAAGGCGGCCTTCTCCTGCCTTAACCCTGCATTTATTTCCACGTTAAATCTGACGTCTTCCGCCCCCGCATCGTCACGAACGCCGATATAAAGATTTTCCAAATATATCCGCTGCCTGTTCTTATACCTTTCCAGGAGATCATCTATAGATGCAGAAAAGAATTCCCTTTCCACGTAGAATTTGCCTTCATTTTCAGCCTTCAGCAAAAACCGGTCGATGTAATTTGTAACCTCTTCCTCGGCCCGTTTAAGGGCAGTAAACTCATCAAACGCAATTATACTTTCACTTGATACATAGTCAAAGACGGTATCAAGACCGTCGGAAGAAGAAATGAAATTTCCATAAAGCACGGATAACAGGTGCGGGTTGACAGAAGATGTCAAGCCACTTTCGACTATATCTAAAAGATGATCTTTCTTTGCCCTGGAAAGCCCCAGGTCATTGGCCCTGCTTCTGATATTTTTCAGGGCCCTCTTTTTGGTTTCTTCAGAAAAGATGAGCTCACTGGCTGGGGGGACAACAAATTCGAGCAGTTCTTTTCGGGATCGTTGAGTGACGGGGTCAAATTCCCTGATTGATTCTACTTCATCCCCCATGAACTCCATTCTGAGGGGTTTCAAAACTGTCGGAGGATAAAGATCAATGATATGACCCCTTACACTGAATTCACCTTCCTCTTCCACCAGGGAAACCCTTTTGTAACCGCCTTCTATCAACTTGTTTACAAGACGATCCCTTTCCAGGTAATCCCCAATAGCAACTGTTTCTATATAATCACCAAGAATATCAACGGAAACAACCTTTTGTAAAACGGCACTTACGGGAGCAACAATAACGGCCGGTTTGCTCACAAGCAATCTGGAAAGTATTTCTATCCTCTTTGACATTATTTCCCTTTGAGAGGAAAGTATGTCCGAAGAGACAATGTCCCATGGGGGAAAAAGAAAGACATTCTCTTCGCCGAGAAAAAAGGAAAAGTCCTGACATGTATCCCTTGCCTCCTCAACAGTGGGAGTGATGAATATCAAGGGTTTTTTTACGTTTGTAACAAGGATAGACAGAACAAGGGATTTTGCCGAACCGCTAAGTCCGCTTACGGTTATCTTTTTTTCTCCCCTGCATATTCTGTCAATAAGAACTTTCAAGGAGGGATCAGTATGTAATTTATTTTTCTGTAAAATTTTTCTCACTGAGTAAAAACAGTTTCAAGTTTTAAGTTTCAAGTTTCGGGTTTCGGGTTTCGGGTTTTGACTTTAAACTTGAAACTTAAAACCATGTCGTTATGATACTTTCAGCATTTTGCTCAGAGCTATATTAGCGGCAGCCCTTATCCTGTCCGGTACTGCAATGATGTGTTTCATCTCCACAAGGGCATCGAGTATATCTTCCAGAGTAATATATTTCATATCACGGCAGATAAGCTTATCTGATACCGGGATAAACGTCTTCCCTGGATTTTCTTTCTTTAGCTGATGCATGATTCCTGATTCGGTGCCGACGATGATCTCTTTAGCCCCTGTCTTTCCGGCAAATCTGATAATTCCTCCCGTACTCCCGACAAAATTCGCCATCTCCAGAACTTCAGGGGCACATTCAGGATGGGCCGCAAACTGAGCATCAGGATATTGTTCCTTTACAGCCTCGACCTCTTCCGTAGTAACAAAATGGTGAACCGGACAATAACCGCCCCAGGGAATGATCTCTTTATCTGTGTGCAGTGAAGTGTAGCGGGCAAGATTACCATCTGGAATCATGAGTACTCTCCCGGCATCTGTAAGGGAATCCACCACCTTAACCGCATTGGCAGAGGTACAGCATATATCACTGTGCGCCTTGATCTCAGCCGAAGAGTTGACATAGGCAACCACCTTGATATCAGGATTCTCTTCCCTTGCCTTTTCCAGTTGATCGACGGTGATCATGTCTGCGAGGGGGCATCCCGCTTCCTCTCTCGGAAGCAACACGGTTTTATCGGGAGACAGAATAGAGGCGCTCTCTGCCATAAAACGCACACCTGCGAACACAATGATCTCTGCATCCGTTCTGGCCGCCTCCATACTCAGTACAAGCGAATCCCCCAGTATATCGGCGATATCCTGAATCTCAGCCCGTTGATAATAATGAACCAGAAGAATAGCATTCTTTTCTTCCAGCAATTTCTTAATCCTGTTTTGCAAATCTACAACACTCATATCTTCTCTCACAGAAATACTTCAATTAATCATTTATTATAGCATTATATTGACAATAATTGAAAACACTTAAATGTACCAACAATGGCGATTATGTTTATAACATCAATGGCATTTATTCAAGTGTAAAATATTGACAAGGCTACACGTTTAAGATATTAAACCTGAAAAATCAGGATAACAGAATGTGTAAATATGATTAAAGTTGAAAATGCGTTAAACCATATTCTCGGTTCGATTTCTCCCCTTGGAGTTGAAAAGGTCAATATACTGAATGCCCTGGGAAGGGTTCTCGGCGAAGATGTCTATGCCGGTCGAGATATTCCACCGAAAGATAATTCCGCCATGGACGGCTACGGATTAACCGCGGAAGACACCATGGGTGCCTCCAGAGAAAATCCCCTTCTTTTTGATGTCATCGAGGATGTCCCCGCCGGATATACACCCATGAAGATTGTTGGTTTTGCAGAAGCAGCAAAGATCATGACGGGTGCACCCATCTCTCAAGGTGTTGATGCCGTTGTACCGGTGGAGGATACCAGCTTGGACGGTAATAGGGTTAAGATATTTGCAGAAGTACAGACAGGCAAGAACGTCAGATATACGGGAGAAGATGTAAGGGAAGGGGAACTTGTTCTCCCCAGGGGAAAGATAATAAGACCCGCAGAGACAGGCATGCTGGCTTCCCTCGGACGCTCTTTTGTACAGGTTTACCAGAAGCCTCTCGTTGCCATTCTTGCCACGGGAGATGAACTCGTCGATATCGACGGAATCTTATCACCGGAAAAGATCATAAGCAGTAACAGTTATTCCACTGCCGCTCAGATCATGGAATGCGGCGGTATCCCTCTTCAGATCGGAATTGCAAAAGATACAAGGGAAGATCTCACTGCAAAATTTAAAGATGCCATGCGGGCTGACATCATCGTATCTTCGGCCGGGGTATCCGTTGGAGATTATGACTTTGTAAAAGATGTGATGAAGGATATGGGAATCTCTATCGAATTCTGGCAGGTTGCTCAGCGGCCGGGGAAACCGTTTACTTTCGGTACTGCAGAAAGAAAACCGGTTTTTGGACTTCCCGGCAACCCTGTATCATCCATGATCACCTTTGAACAGTATGTTCGTCCTTCAATCCTGAAGATGACGGGTCATAAAAATCTCTTTCGTAAGGTTATAAAGGCCGCCGTCGAAGAAGATATAAAGAAAAAAGAGGGATTACGATATTTTATCAGAGCCGTGGTAAGCTATGAAAATGGCCGATTTACTGCCGTAACAACGGGTGAACAGGGCTCCGGCATTTTGAAATCGATGGTCAGGGCAAACGGGATTATCGTACTTCCGGAAGAAATAACCTCGGTAAAGGCAGGTGATGAGGTGACCGTACAGTTAATAGACAACTCCCTTGAGATGACACTGCAACCTGGTTACCTGTAAAGACAATTTCATCAACCTGTCTTTGATAAAATATTGACATGCTTCGCCACATCAAGTAGTTTTTCTCTACGCGGAAGTGCCAAGGTCACTGGTGGGCCTCCTGGACTTCAAATCCAGTGTGGGGCGCTAGAACCGTCCCAGGTGGGTTCGATTCCCATGCACTTCCGCCAATTTATTCTTAAGCAATTACAACATATTACACGCCTATTGCTAATTGCTCCTCTTTTTTTCTTTGGCTTCAAATGCATCAAAAACCCTCAAATTTGCCATTTTGTAATCATGGTGCAAATATACGCGTTTAATTGCAACCAGTTACAGCCTCCTAAAAAAAGGAAAAAAGGGAACGTTTCTATTTTCTCGTCTTTTCGGGGAAGACCGCGTTTGAGTCTTGTATTTTTCATGCAAAATAGTGCCTCATGTTTTCCGATGAACTCTCTTATCCCAATGAATTTTTCCATTCCTGATCGAAACTGTATATCATCCGGCAAAACAAAGTCTCTATACACCTGCCGCTTTTTCTTTTCTGTGGATCCAAGATCTGGGAACAAAGAATTGTCAGTAACAAGCCTATCGTGTCTTCCCATTGCATAATAATTGAAAAACAGAAACGTCCCCTTTTCCCGTTATGTCCGGTATCACCCCCTGATTCCTTCTTTTCCCCATCACCTGAAATGAGTCCGCTTTCAGAGAACCCCTCCCACGAGTTGGAGACAAAAAGCACCATCTGGTTCCTCTACTTCTTATTTTTTTCGAAAAGATATCAGGCCGAAGAGGGAGGCGGCCACACAGAAACACGCCAGGACGGCAAACCCCCAGGTAAACGTGCCCGTAGAATCTTTAAAAAATCCGAACATCACCGTAAATACCATGGCGCCCATATTTGCCAGGAAATTGATGAACCCGAACATGGTGGCATATGAATGTGACGGGGTTATCTGTGTTGCCACATGGAAGAGTGCCCCGAAATTAATAGACGCAAACCATGCTGCAAGGAGTGCCATCGTCAAAACAGATCCGGGAAACGGAATCAGAAAGATTCCCAAAAACAGAGCGAACAGTATAAGTATTGACGCATGAACGATCAACAGAGGCCGAAACCTGAACAGAACAAAACCGCCCGAGATCCTGCCGATTCCACTGATCAGCATAATCAGTGCACCGCCCCACGCAAATTGAACAGTCGTCGACGTATGCCATACTTCTGCAAGCAGCGATGGCACCCAGCTTCCCAGGGTCAGAATCGATCCGAACGAAAGGGCATGGTAGAAGCCCAGAGCCCACCCCTCCGGTACCCGGAAAACGCGTCCCAGGTTTAAGGAATCGAGAGTCCCTGCATATTCTTCTTCTATTTCCAGCACTCCCATCATTGCCAGGAGGACAAGGGAGCTTATCACGGGGAGGATATAAATCCACTGCCATCCATAACAGAGTAAATGGGGGATCAGCACAAAGGCACCGATACTTCCTATGGAAAAAAATCCGCCAAAAAAGGCCTGATAGGTTCCAACCCTTCCACCCGGGGCATAGAGAGCAACCAATTTCATCGTCGAGGCAACACAAAACCCGGTTCCGATCCCGGCAATGATACGGCCTAGTATTGCCAGTTCGAGGGATGGAAGTATGATCGGTATCACGTGACCCAACACCATGAAAATAAGACTCGCAACCAACGTATGTCTCACTCCCCAGCGATCTGTAACCATGCCAGCGGGCACCTGCATCAACGCGTGAGTCCACAAAAGGGAACTGATCAGCACGGAGATGCGCGTGTATGAAACGCCATAGAATGCCATCAGCTCATCCAGAGCCGGAGGAACATTCATGAATATGATGCCCAGGTTCACCCCCATTATGATTGAAAAAAGTATTTTACCGTTCAAGACAATTTTCAATAACGTAACTCCTTGGTATATCCTAATACTATGTTATCGGAAAAAACAGGAATCCAAATAAAGGGACATCCGCTCATTTTTTACAAGATTATGACATAAAGGAGGTACTGGGGTAAGGTCTCGCAATGCAAGACCTTGCCCCTTATTTAACCCCCTTTTCAAGAGTTGTTCCCGGATCGTACCTAACGGCTGTAGATTCTGTAATCAACCACGGCTATACCCTGTTCGTAAACCAGGACGGGATTGAGATCGATCTGGTCCAGTTCAGGGTGAT
>CAZKGS010000047.1:7309-13148 GCA_964552105.1 uncultured Syntrophaceae bacterium | reverse complement strand
GCCACAATATCATCAAGGGATTTTTTCAGGGCTTTTTGATCCACGTCGTGTTGATACTGCCCAACGCCGATGGATTTCGGATCGATTTTTACCAGTTCCGCCAGGGGGTCCATCAAGCGCCTCCCGATTGACACGGCGCCACGAACCGTCACATCGTAATCCGGAAATTCATCTCGCGCAACCCTGGAAGCCGAGTATACTGAGGCGCCACTCTCGTTTACCATTACCACCGTTACCTGACGGGTAAAATCAATGCCTCTGCAAAATGCCTCCGCTTCACGACCGCCCGTACCGTTGCCGACAGCAATCGCTTCAATATTGAACTTTTCTACCAGCGACTTTAGCTTCCCGGCTGATTCATCCGTACGACTTTGAGGTTTAAGGGGAAAGATGGTGTCGTTGTGCATAAGCTTTCCCTGCGGGTCAAGGCACACGATCTTGCAGCCGGTACGGTAACCGGGATCAACGGCAAGCACGGTTTTTTGTCCAAGGGGCGAGGAGAGCAGTAAATTTCGCAAGTTTCTCGCGAAGACTTTGATCGCCTCCTCTTCCGCCCGCTTCTTGATTTCCAGACGGATTTCCGTTTCCATGGAGAGCGAAAGCAGTCGTTTGTAACTGTCTTTTACCGCCAGGCGAACCTGATCCGCGGCCAGGCGGTCATCCGTAACAAAACGGCGCTCTAAAATCGCGATGGCCTCATCCTCCTGCGGAAGGATATGAAAAATTAGAAAGCCTTCATCCGCCCCGCGACGTATGGCCAGGATGCGGTGCGACGGAGCCTTTGCCGCAGGTTCCTCCCACTCGTAATAATCTCTGTATTTAACACCCCCCTCTTCCTGACCTTTAACCACTTTGGAACGTATCACTGCCTTCCGGGCAAATAGTTCACGGAGTTCTGATCTGGCTTCGGCATCTTCATTGATCCACTCTGCAATAATATCGCGTGCCCCATCCAGGGCATCTTCAACCTCATCCACGCCTTTTTCCGGATCGATAAAAGCAGCGGCTTCGGCCTGCGGGTCTATATCACCCTGTTCGAATATCTTCTTCGCCAGGGGTTCGAGTCCCTTTTCTTTCGCCATCATGCCCCGGGTGCGGCGTTTAGGTCGATATGGCAGGTAGATGTCTTCCAGGAGAGCGAGGGTTTCGGCTGCCAGAACTTTCGCCTCCAACTCATCGGTAAGATTACCCTGGTCCTCAAGGGATTTAAGGATGGATTCCCGCCGCTTGTCCAGCTCGTGAAGCTGCTCCAGCCGGTCGCGAATGTCGATGATATTTACCTCGTCCAGCTCTCCTGTTACCTCTTTACGATATCTTGCTATAAACGGAACCGTAGCACCCTCGTCCAGAAGCTGGGCAGCTGCCCGTATCTGTTTTTCTTTCAGTTTTAATTCTGCCGCAATTTTTACAATGTTCTTTTCGTTCATGTGCTTTTCAAATTCCTTCTCAAATCTTTGATGGCTTCGTAAATCCCGCTGGGCGGGGCTGCGTTGCGCTGCATCCTTGCTCTGTTTAATTCTCGCTACACGAAACGGCAAAGCCGATTTAACCAGGCAAGCTCATATTGGCCCGTCCAGGAAACGGGCCCTACATATTTTGTTATAAATTGTTTGCAGTCCCGCTTTAGCGGAATTATCTGCCCATTATGCACCTCATTCCGTAGGATTTGCACGCCTTGAATTCGAAGCTTACGGGCGGGGGGCAGTGGAAATCAATTAAACCTTGCCACATATCTATACATTACCCAGAAATGGGAAAAACTGCCGAGCATGACAAAGATGTGGAAAATCTCATGAAACCCGAAAATGTTGGGCCAGGGATCTGGTTTTTTAAGTGCGTAAATGATCGCACCAACTGTGTAGAACAATCCTCCGATCAGAACCCACATAAATCCTCCGAGTTTCAGCGCCTGGATTAAAGGCCAGATACCCACAACAACCAGCCAGCCCATTAATATATAGATCATTGTGGAAAACCATCGAGGCGCCTGGAGCCAGAAAAATTTCAGAAGAATTCCAAGTGTGGCCAATCCCCAGACACTGCCGAACAGGCTCCATCCCCATGGACCCCTCATGGGAATCAGGCAGATAGGAGTATAGGTGGCAGCAATCAGAATGAAAATCATCATATGATCCAATCTTCGCATCCTTTGAATCCCCTTTTCGGAAAAGGGTAGCCAGTGATACAATGTGCTGGAAGTATACAATAAAATAAGACCGGCACCAAAAACTGAAAATGTTACAAGATGCCAGGGTTTTACAGGATCAACTGACTTATAAATCAGAAGAATCAAACCAATTACGGCCAGGATAGCACCTATGAAATGCGTCAGCCCGCTTACGGGATCTCTCAGTTTTTCAATCATTTTCATCTTTTTTGTTAATGGATTTCAAACATTTTTACTAAGCCCAAATCATAGGTAATTGATACCCGTAATGCAAGAAAAGAATATAGATCTAAAAAGGAATCTGTGAAAGTGGAATCCATCCTTGACACATTATAACGTAGAAGCATATAAGTGTACCTGTGATTTTTGATCATGGGGGTTGGGAAAATGGATTCATGTAATATTTGCGGTAAATCAAAATCAGCTAACATTTTAAACGATTCGACTATTTATATTTGCAGAAATTGCTCATTTAGAATTACTATCATAGAACAAGGTCTCGCAGAGTGCTTAGAGCTCATGCAGGATATTTTTAATTATTGTCCAAATCCTTCCGATCTCAATCGGGTTTTCGTATTCATAGGAGAACAGATGGATAGGCTTTTTAGCGGCATAGCATCCGCGGGAACGAGAAAGAATATCTGGAAGATCATCACGAATGCATACACCGGCAAGAGTTGCAATCTTGCATCGAAAGACTTCTTCGAGCACCCGGAATACCTTGAAAAAATCAAGCAAGGCATATCCGGAGATACTTATTTACTGAAAATATTCAAGGAAGGGGCTTTCAAGTTTGACCTCTCTCAAGAACCCGAAGAATTTGTTAAGCCCCTTTCTGCTTCGGGTCCAAGTTTGTGGAGCATAGGGGAACAGTTAGTGTTAGAATCCCTTGAGATTCCCTCCGACTCGGATGATGAAGATATAATTATATAAGCAACGATGATAGAAATAACAATACCCGGGTATAAAAAATTATTCCTTGAACATCTTGTCCTTGATTACAACGGCACTATAGCCTGTGATGGGAAACTAACTGATGGTGTCATGGAGGTACTGAATAAACTTTCGCCTCAAGTTAAAATCCATATCCTTACGGCTGATACCTTCGGTAACGTTAAAGGGGAAATCGCTGACGTTTTTTGCACGCTTTCAATACTACCTTTAGAAAATCAGGATGAGGAAAAACTTAAATATATTAAGAAACTGGGGTCAGATTCAACCGTCTGTATCGGAAATGGCCGTAACGACCGTCTGATGCTCAAGGCGGCCGCCCTGGGGATTTCCGTCATACAGGAAGAAGGGGCAGCCGTTGAGGCAATCACTGCTGCTGATGTAGTGTCACCCAATATTTTGGATGCACTGAATCTCCTTTGTAACCCCCTTCGCCTTATTGCCACACTGCGTTCTTAGTCTCATGAATTTATATGAAAATAGCCACAGAACCATACAGACATTATTTGTTCAACCAGATCAAACCTTACAGATTTCGCATTGCCCTTCAAGTGATTGGAATAATCGGTGTTGAGACCTTTGCATAATATGCAAAGGTCTCAGTGCAATCTGCGAAATCTGTGGATTGAAACTTTTCATATTTTGTTGTGGCAATGGAAGCAAGTCATGTTGGAAAAACTCTCTAAACTGATTGAACAGATAGACTGGTTACAAACGAAAACTGTAAACTCTTCAGAATTTGACAAATGGCACAGTAACATAGAGGATCTGATCGAAGAGATTTTTGGAAAAGAGACACGATATCTGGAAGATTTCAACTCCATATACTTCACACCTCTTTTTCTCACCTGTCAAATGAATGATACCGTTTTTGAAGAAGCCTATCTCGGGGGAATCGAGGAGACACGGGTTCTTCTAAACTCTCTACTTGAAGAAATCAGAACCAGGAGACATTATGAGTGAAATAAAAATTTTGCTGGGTCCAATGCGCATCCCTTTTCTGATACTAACTCCTTCCTGTGTCTTGCTGGGTTTAGGTAGTGCTGTCTGGACATGTGGGAATGTGAATATTTTTTATCTTTTTCTGGTGTTCATCGGAGCTCTGTCTGCACATATAAGCGTAAATGCTCTCAATGAATACTTTGATTTTAAAAGCGGGTTGGATTTCAAGACAAAACGGACCCCCTTCAGTGGCGGAAGCGGCGCTTTACCCGAAAGACCCGAGAAGGCATATACTGGCTTGATTACAGGTCTGACAACATTCGCTGTTACAGCATTCATTGGATTTTATTTTTTACATGTCAGAGGCCCGCTCCTCTTGCCTTTGGGCCTTATCGGCCTTTTTATTATATTTGCATATACCATCTGGATTGTTCATCATCCTCTCTTATGCCTGATTGCTCCGGGACTGGGGTTCGGTCCGCTTATGGTAATGGGTACAGATTTTGTTCTTACAGGTGGATATTCATGGACAGCGTTTATTTCATCCCTGATTCCTTTTTTCCTCGTAAGTAACCTGTTGCTTTTGAATCAATTCCCCGACGTTGACGCGGATAGAAGTATAGGCCGGAAACATCTTCCAATTGTAGTCGGCAAACGGATAAGCACCATTATTTACGGGATATTTCTTTTATTAACTTACGTGGTTATCATTGTCGGCGTCTATTTTAAATACCTCCCCTGGGCCGGCCTTATAGGTCTCGCTACTGCAGCTATAGCCGTTCCTACCGTTGTGGGAATATTCCGATATTCCGAAAATATAGAGAAATTAACACCTTATATGGGATTAAATGTCATTATCAATATTACGACCCCCTTATTGGTTGCAATAGGTTTTTTTGTAGGCTAGTTATGCAAGGGTCTCAATCATTAAATGGCAAATCACAGGGGCGGCTGTCTTTATGTTCATTCAGGAGTTAGATGATGGAAATTAATTTCCTGTCGGTGGATGCACTCAATCTAATTCGTCGCGTATATGCCGCTCAACCGGGAGATGATGGGACTGAACGTGTAAAAAACGCCTTAACAACAAGTGTTCGATCACTTCAGCGTGCCCTGAGAGAATGTCAGCCGACTCATGCTGTATGTGTTTTTGACAGCCAGGAACCCGGTTGGCGTCATCAGTTATATGCAGGCTATAAGGCAGGGCGTTTGCCAATGCCCGAGGCGTTGCAATCAAGCCTCACATTATTCAAAGATGCTTTTGAGGAAATTGGTGTTTCTTCATTAATATTTCCAGCATTGGAAGCAGATGATGTTATAGCCACACTGGCAAAAAAGGTGGCCCTAAGAGGTGGCAATGTTATTATACTCTCGACTGACAAGATGTTCCTCCAGCTACTTTCTGATCATATTACAGTACGCGATCACTTTAATAAAAGGGATATGGATCACACCTTTGTCATGGAAAAGTATCACGTCCATCCTGAGCAATTTGTGGATTTTCTTGCATTATCCGGAGACAACACGAATAATATTACAGGTGTTCCAACGGTAGGACCGAAAACGGCAGCGAGGTTGTTAACGGAATTTGGCGACCTGGATAATATTTTGTCAGCGGCGCGCAACATAAAGGGTAAGCTCGGTGAAATGTTACTTATGCATATTGAAGAAGCACGTATTTCGCAATCATTGGTACGCCTCCGTGTTGATTTTGAATTGGGTTTGAACCTGAAATCATTTCGATACATTCAATAATATAACCCGGATTTTTCTGGGTTT
>CAZKGS010000047.1:0-7209 GCA_964552105.1 uncultured Syntrophaceae bacterium | reverse complement strand
CAATTATGAGATGTCACGAAGTGGATTATGAAATACTGGGAAATGATATGCAGATTGTAGAGGTGGAACTCGATCCGACTGAGACAGTTATTGCCGAGGCAGGGGCCATGAATTACATGGAAGACGGTATTACCTTTGAGGCAAAAATGGGCGACGGCTCCAAGGCAGACGACGGAATTTTCGGCAAGCTGATGAGTGCGGGCAAGCGGGTATTAACAGGAGAATCCCTGTTTCTTACTCACTTTACCAACACCGGCAGCGGCAAGAAGAGAGTATCCTTTGCTGCACCTTACCCTGGGAAAATCATTGCTTATGATATGGCCAGGGCAGGGGGAGAACTGCTCTGCCAAAAAGATGCTTTTTTGGCAGCAGCTCTCGGAACGGATGTGGGTATTGCTTTCACAAAGCGCCTTGGGACAGGTTTCTTCGGAGGAGAGGGTTTTATTCTTCAGCGCCTGCGGGGGGATGGCATGGTGTTTCTTCATGCCGGTGGCACAGTGATTGAGAAAGAGCTGAATAATGACGTCCTTCGAGTAGATACGGGCTGCCTGGTGGCATTTACAACGGGAATTGATTACAACATCGAACGTGCTGGAAGTCTTAAATCTATGTTTTTCGGCGGTGAAGGCCTTTTTCTGGCAACGCTCAGCGGCACAGGCACCGTACTCCTTCAAAGTCTTCCCTTTTCCCGCATGGCAGACCGAATTCTTGCCCATGCACCTTCAGGCGGCGGAAGCAGCAAAGGTGAAGGATCTCTCCTCGGTCGTTTAGGCGGTATGCTGGACGGGGATTAAGAGAAGCATTATGCTGTTTGACAACAAACCGTATACATTAGACAGGATTGTACGCATCGGTGTCACTGCCGGATTATTATGTGGGCTGATCTGGCTGTTAGGGTATCTAAGTGATGTGCTGATTCCTTTTGCTGTTGCCCTGCTCTTGGCCTACATGATGAATCCCCTTGTCCTTCTGATCCAGAAGAAAATTCCCAACCGCCTCGCCGCCGTGTTTATCAGTTTGTCTGCAGTAATTACACTGATAATTCTTTTATCCTGGCTGATCATTCCCATGATTATAAATGAGATAACTCACATGGGAAAGCTTTTGTCCGAGCTTGTCAACAACGCGGGCCTCGCTGAACAGGCTTCACGGCGCCTGCCGCCGGACCTCTGGCAGGCACTCAAGGATTATGCGTCAAGACCTGATGTCCAGGATTTATTCAAAACTGACAATTTCTGGAAGATTGCCGAGACTGTAGCTCGCAAAGTTTTACCTGGAGTGTGGGGTCTAATAACCGGGACGGCGAGTTTTATAATGGGACTGGTCGGACTGACCGTGATAGGACTCTATCTTATCTTTTTACTTTTGGACTACCAGAAGGTTAGTAAGGAATGGAAAGACCTGCTTCCCCCTGCTTACCGGGAAGCAATTACAGGATTTGTCGAAGATTTTGACTCGGCCATGAACCGCTACTTCAGAGGTCAGGCGGCAGTGGCATCCATTGTGGGGGTTTTGTTTGCTACAGGTTTTATGTTAATAGGTCTGCCACTCGGAATATTGCTCGGTCTTTTTATCGGACTTTTGAACATGGTCCCCTATCTGCAGCTTATCGGTATCATACCTGCCGTTTTACTGGCACTTATTCACGCCCTCGAGATGGGAAGCAGTTTCTGGGTGATACTGGGATTAACAGGTCTGGTCTTTGTCGTCGTTCAAATAATTCAGGACGCTATACTGGTTCCCAAAATTATGGGACGTGTTACAGGATTAAACCCGGCCATGATCTTGTTGTCACTTTCCATATGGGGTAAATTGCTGGGCATTTTCGGACTGCTCATTGCTCTGCCCATGACATTCTTGCTTTTGGTCTATTACCGGCGTTTCCTGGCTTCAGCCTCTTCCGGGACATTCTTCCCGCCCTCAACTGAGGAATGAGTTTCGAAACAATACCTTTCAGACCGGCATATCCGGGTCAACGACATCCCTGATGTATATTACCCCTCTCCTCTGTAAATTGGAAAAAACATTTTGATTCGCCAGCACAGAATTTATCGTCGTTACTTCCGACAGATAGTCTTCCGCAGCTATGAGAGCGAAAAGTCCTATAACATAGGACAATATATACAGATAGCTGTCTACAAAAATGGAAGCAAATATTACCCCAACGATTGTAAGAGGAAATGAATAAATACGAATTAAAAAATTAAACATTTTTATCAGTGGATTATGCGAAATTTTAGGATATAGAAGCAGTGACGAACTTCTATTAATACCTATTGATATCTGACCATTCCTGTATTTTTCTACTACTATTTTATGTAGGGTAGCCCTATCAGCGTCTATCATGGAAAATACCTCCCTTTTTTGTTTTTGAAGGATTTTCTGTCTGAATTTCGTCGTTTTTCCGGAAATTCTAACAAATTTGGTAAAGTTTATATTAGAGATACCGAACGAGAGCAATGACACGACTCACACGTGAGGTGTGAAACATGTCACCTCGTACTACAAATGTGTATCTTTTCTGAATCTGCTTCAAGTTCATGAAACTTGCATTCACCTTAATTAGCTGTACTTCTTAATCCTCGGCTAACCTCTCCAGGAGATCTTGAACAGCCCTGTTATGCGGGTTGATGGACATAACAAAATGAAGTCTTTGAATAATTTCTTCTTTCTGTGAACTGTCCGGGTTTGAACGATACTGAAGATACTTAATCCGGGCCAGATTGACATGGGCCTCTTCCTGAAAAGGATTAAACTCCAGGAATCGTCGGAAGGCAGCCATTGCTTTCTTATAATATTTCAGTTCTTCATAAATCGAACCCAGGTTATTCCATACCTGTGCATTATCAGGTTCTAATTTTAATACCCGCCCAAACAATCTAATGGCTTTTTTATAATCGCCGAGCTGGACACAGAGATTCCCCAGATTAAAGAGAGCTTTCAGATAATTTGAATCTTTTTCCAACACGGTTTCATATTCCTGTACGGCTTCGTCAAACATGTCATGCCGGTCATATAAAACGGCTAAACAAAAATGAGGAGCAGTGGCATCAGGATCTACTTCTATTGCCTTTTTATATTGTTTCACTGCAGCATGATAGTTACCTTCCATTTCCAAAACTTGAGCAATATTGATCATTGCTTCAACGTTTTCCTTATCCAGTTCCAGAGTACGCTCATAAACCTGTTTTGCACTACCGGATATTTTCATTCGTTCATAAACATAGCCCAGATTATTATATGCTTCCGGATTACCCGGCTCCAGTTCGACCATTTTTTCGAAACACTTTAACGCATTATCGTAATTTTCTCTCTTAAGATAGCTAAACCCCAAATTCACATAGGCATCTGCAGACTCGTTATTAAATTTTATGCTTTTTTTATAAGCATTTATGGCTTTATCAGAATTCGACTCAAGACTGTCGTACCGACATCCCCTGATGAACCACTCTCTTGCGATTTGCTCTTTGTTCATTTTGAATTTGCCCGGTTACTGTCTGAAAGGGAAATTTAACCCTGTATTTACGATCAAAAATAATTAAAGGATCTATATAATGCTCACCTTGCTTTTTTCCCCAAACCTGTCTAGAACAAATTCCCTGATTTCACCCCATATGTAAACCGGATCAGACAAATTGGCAGACATCAGTTGCGGATGTTGCTGAAGGGTTTGTGCTGCCAGAGCACCCGCCAACTTGACCCGGTGTTTCTGCGTTGAAGATTGAGCCTGTTTGATGATACTCAGGGAAAGACTTACTTTGATCCTCATGTCCCCGATTTCTACTTCCATCATACTTTCTTCCTTAGCCACGGCAGTCTTGTCGGGAGGTTTTGATAATTCTTCCGGTTCCAGTTTCTCCAGCACGGGCATGGGTTCCTTTAGCTCTGTGCTTTTTTCTCTTTTCAAATCGACTTCATCGGACAGACTTGATGCTTCCACCAAGTCAAGTGGCTCCGTAACAGGCTCAAATTCCTCCTTTTTTTCTGAACCGCCCATTACGACAAAAGCGGTTTCTTCGACAGGAATTAGCAGTTCCACTGGCTTTAATTCCTCTATAATCGCTCCGGTGTTCTCATTTTCATGATCTGCCAGAGCTTCTTTCGGTTCATGCCTTGTTTCCCGGATTTGTTCCTGAATAGCATCTTCGGCTGGTCTTTTTCTGGGCTTTCTCTTCTGAAGGGCAGGACCAGTCAATCTTTGGAAACGTTGCCCGATCTGATCGACTACTTTCTCATTAATGTGATTAAATTCGTTTGTCTCTCCTGCCTTTAGACACAATTTACAGATTTTATTGACAAGGCGGGGCACTCCATATTCGGAATGCTGCCATAAAGAAGCATAGGCATCGTCTGAAAAGATTTTCGCCTTTCCTCCTGAAAGCTCTAGACGGGTTTCAACGTAAGTTTTCACTAACTCCTCAGATTGTATCTTGTCTATCATGTTGTACGTTCCGATTCGCTGGAACAGATTAGCCCGCCTGGGATGTTCCAGTCGCTGGGCAAGTTCTGTCTGCCCTGCAAGGACCATGGCAAATAAATTCATATGATCATCCTGCATATTGGTAAGTAATCTCAGTTTCTCGAGGTTAACCGGAGCGATGGCGTTTGCCTCATCAATAAATACAAGAACCTTCCTTCCTTCATCTATAGTTTCAAACAATAGTTTATTGAAGGTCTCCAACAGGTCCACCTTTCTTGTCAAATCACATCGTTTCCCCGTAATCTGACCGATGATTTCTTTCATAATCTGTAAGAAGGTAAGGCCCGGATTCGTAATAAGGACAATTTTATATTTTTTCTGATCCAAAGAATCTATTATCATACGAAGAGATAAGGTCTTGCCTAAACCCACATCGCCAATAATCACTGCAATACTTTCGCCCCCCTCTTCTATTGCAAAAAGGGTCTCCGCTATAGCATTCTCCATAGACGCATGACATTCCACATACATGGATGGATCAGGGACATTGTCAAACGGTGGCTTTTTTAGACCCCAATATTCATAATACATATAATCTTACCCCCAAACATTCAAATATCTTATCAATCTTTGAATAAACGCTATTGTTTACATAAGGCTTTGTTTTTCTGAATTTGCAAGTTCCCCATTTTCGGTGAGATACTCCAGGACATCTTCTAACGAAAAACGCCTGAGTCTACCTATTTTATAGCTTTTAATTTTTTGTTCTTTGACAAGTTTCATCAAAAAACTTTTACTGATTTGCAGCATGGCACACACATGACCCGATTTGAGCATTCTCAGTGTGTTCACCCTATCAAAATGAAAATTTAAGCAAATTTCCCCATCTTCATGCTGCTGCACACTGAGAGCCGCACCACTTGATATTCCGTTCGTCAAATACTGGGCGAAGTTACCGGATCGAAGCAACTTGCCCTGTTCAGGTGTCAAGTTAAATGAAATCATTTGATTTTTATCCCCCCTTGAGTTTTCATACGAATAATCTTTCTTTTCGTGGACATCGATACCATGCTCAAACACGTGAGATGAAATCACGCTCAATCCTTGAGTTGGTATCAGTTCATTATCAGCAATGTAATCTGTCTCATTTTTCAATTCCTGAGTGCTCTTTTTTCTTCTTCTCACTATACAGATCTTTTCCATAATGCTCCTTGCTGCTTTGTTCTCATAAAACCAATGACGGGTTTAGTGCTTTAACAGTAATATGATCGGTTGTTTTACCCAGTTCTTGAGTGTTCTTTTAGTGAAACATCACACATTATACAGGGATATAATAAGTTGTTAGTAATAGTATTATTGCATCTACTTTACGCCGGACAGTCAAAAAATAAGTGGTTATATGCCTTTCTTTTTGTTATGAAAATATACTTCTGTCTCGTTAGTCATCATTCCGGGAATATAATACCCGGGAAACTGTCTGAGAATAACACCATGATTGATAAAATGAAGTAACGTATGCAAAATCACCAGGTAATCGTCATAGGAGGAGGCGCAGCCGGTCTGATAGCTGCTATACAGTCTGCCGAGTTGGGTTTTGATACGCTCATTCTGGAAAAGATGGATCGTCCGGGACGGAAACTGCGCATCACCGGCAAAGGGCGCTGCAACCTGACTAATATAGCACCATTGTCCGAGTTTATCACACACTTTGGCCCCAATGGACGTTTCCTCCGCCAAGCCTTCTCCCGGTTTTTTACGACTGAACTTATGGCTTTTCTTGAAAAAATGGGGGTTCAAACCGTGGTTGAACGGGGAGGACGTGTCTTCCCGGCCAGCGGTGAGGCCCAGGAAGTGACAGATGCATTGGTACGGAGGGCTCGCGATCAAGGCGTCAGTCTTCATGTCAGATCAAAGGTAGAACGGCTGCTTATTGAAGGAAAACGGGTGGTCGGGGTACAGTTATCTCCTTTCTCTTCTCGAACGGGGGAATCAAATTCTGTCGGGCGAACATATCGCGCGGCCAGTGTAATCATCGCTACCGGAGGGGCGTCTTATCCCGCCACCGGATCAACTGGTGATGGGTATCGTCTGGCCAAATCGGCAGGACACACAATCGTTCCTGTTCGACCAGCACTGGTTCCTCTTGAAACGGCCGGTGATATTGCCACCAGATTACAGGGCTTGAGCCTGCGCAATGTAACTGCCCGCATATGGGTAAGCGGCAAAAAGCAAACAGAAGCAATGGGCGAAATGCTCTTTACCGACTTTGGCCTTTCCGGGCCGATCATTCTTTCCCTGAGCAGACACGTTGTGGACACATTGCGTCTGGGCCGAAAAGTGGTCCTTTCTATTGATCTCAAACCAGCCCTTGAAGATCGAAAACTTGATGCACGGCTTCTGCGCGATCTGGATGAAAAAGGCAAGCAGAACTTTCGCACTCTGCTCAAGGGGCTGCTCCCCGGAAAATTGATCCCCGTTTGTATAGATTATACAGGCATTTCACCTGACAAGATGGGCCACCAGATAACAGCGAGTGAACGAAAACGGCTTCGGACCTGGTTAAAAGACTTTCGCTTTGATATAACGGGATACCGTCCTTTTACTGAGGCGATCATAACTGCCGGCGGGGTGGATACACGAGAAGTTGATCCTCGCACGATGGCATCGCGCTTGGTGAAAGGCCTTTATTTCGCAGGAGAAGTAATCGATATAGAGGCCGACACCGGCGGATATAACCTGCAAGCCGCATTTTCAACCGGCTGGGTCGCCGGACAACAATGTGGTTCCGC
>CAZKGS010000046.1:9312-13161 GCA_964552105.1 uncultured Syntrophaceae bacterium | reverse complement strand
CGTTTTACTTTCCTGTTGAATTCGCCATAATAAAATCACCTAATAAAAAACCCACCTTTTGCGCAAGTGACCTGTCGACACCGCCAAAGCTATATGCGGATGAGAAGGCATTCGGTGCTCCTATCAATTCTTTTTGTACAATTAACGTACCGTCAGCAGCATCTATGAGTTTAACGTTTATATTCATGTTGGATCGTCCTGCAAGTGCCCCGGCCCAGAAGCGAGCCGCCCCGCCGACAATCCTTAAGCTCGTGACATTCACATCCACATACATGGTCGGTTCCGTATATGAATTACCGCTATCCCGCTCTATCTTATTATAGATACGTTTCAGCTGGAGATAATCGATTGCACTCTGCCTGCATTCCATCATCGGTCCCTCAGGGGCCTTAACACCTGGATTTGCCGTGAAGTTTCTGAAGATGACGTTTTCGTACTTGAGATTTGCCTTTATGTCTGTGACCGATACTTCCTGTACAGGCGTTTTCACGGCACATGCGGTTACAAAGAAAATACAAACCGCTGCCAGAATGTAATGCTTTACTGACGATCTCATATTATGCTCCTTCCTTCTCTTAGATATGTAATTGTTCACTACTGTCCCAACGTTATAGTTGCGAAGCGTTATAACAATTTAAGAACATACAATATTTAGTGAAAAATATCATTAATCAATTTGAAATTTTCTTTTCCTGAATGTCATGCTTCTGCGTCAGGCTCAAATTTTAATCCTCGAAATATCCAATATATTTCTGTGGTTAAAGTTTTCGACTTCCTTGAACTTGAACAAAATTGAACATTCTGTAAAGGTCTCAAATTGTGGAGTTGCTTTATCGGAAAGAGATGCCTGATCAAAGTACGACATATGCCAACAAAGTTGCGCCAGGGCTTTTCCCTTCCATCAGGATGGTGTTGCTGTTCGGGTGAAAGGATCAAAAAAAATCTTTATTATTAAATCGGAGGTTGAAAATGGTACAAAATAACGTTGGGTCTCTTATTACAAATGTTTCCAGTCTTCAGCAAGACGAAATCAACAAAACAACGGAGGAACCTTTTGAGTGGTGGGGGCCATCTCCTGCTGAAGCCAGAAAAACAGCAGAAGATATTCGCCGCGGATCAGCCGCAAGCGGGTGGGCAAGCTTGCTTGCCTGCACGCGCTGACGGCTGCATTCGCTGGTTGTGAGGCGCGGAGCGTCCGGCAACAAACAGGAATTGGTAAGTTTTGAATTGTTAATCTCTCCCGATTTGAAGGAAATGGAAGAACCGACGGAAGAAGATTTGAGTTTGCTGAGAGAAAAGCGTGATCCTGAGGGTTACTTCTTGAAGAGAAAGGTCGCAAAATAATTTAAATTTAATAGCTGCAATGGTGAATAACGAAAAAGCTGAACCTGCGTGGTTCGGCTTTTTCGTTTTCTATTGCAGTTGATCTTTTCGGAATAATTCAAACAAGATGCTCTATCAGGATCTTTATTCCGATACCGATCAGAATAAGACCACCGAGAATCCCGACTTTTTTACCCACAATTCTACCCAGGCCTTTCCCGAATAATATTCCAATTATCGTCATTATGGCGGCAACGATACCGATTACGATACTCGGATACAAAATAGAGATGTTTAAAAAGGCGAGGCTGAGCCCTACGGCGAGGGCATCAATACTGGTGGCGATCGATAGAATGATAAGGCTAATCCCTTTTGTTGGATCTGCCTGCGCAATCTTGCCATCGTCTTTCTTGAAAGCATCCCATATCATCTTTCCTCCGATAAATACGAGGAGGAAAAATGCAATCCAATGATCATAATTTATGATGTAATCTGAGATAGTCCTGCCGGCAAGCCAGCCGATGATGGGCATTAAAAACTGGAACAGGCCGAAATGAAAGGAAAGTCGAAAGACATGACCGAATGAAAGTTTCCTGATGACAACCCCTGCGCCTATGGCTACGGCAAAGGCATCCATCCCCAATCCGACGGCAATGAATAAAATCGACAGAAAACTCATTTATTATACGCACTCCATTTTATGCTAAACTCCAAACAAAATTATCCGGACTGTTTGTGAAAATGATCAAAAATTCTGTGGGCCGTCTCCCTGCCGATTCCTGGAATTTTCTCTAATTCTCCCTTTGATGCCCCTTTGATCTTTTCAATATCCATGAAGTAGCCAAGCAGCGCCTTTTTTCTAAAATCGCCAATTCCCGAAATTTCATCCACAACAGATCGAAAATCCATCTTTTCCTTCAATCTCCGATGGTATGATACGGCAAAGCGATGGGCCTCATCTCTCACTCTCTGGAGAAGAAAGAGTGCGGCGGGATGCCGTGAGAGATAGACGGGGTTTTTTCTGTCAGGCAGATACACCCGATCTTCTTCTTTGTGAATAATGGTTTTATTCTCCCCGGAGATTGAACGCGATTCCTTTGCCAGACCAATGACATCCGTTTCTTTTATTTTCAGTTCCAGTAAAACATTGAGCGCTACATTAAGCTGACCCTTCCCGCCGTCAACAACAATCAGGTCGGGAAGATTTTCTGTATTCCGGTAACGTCTTCTTAAAACCTCATGCATCATGGAGTAATCATCCGCACCGGTTACGGTCTTGATTTTGAAACGCCTGTAACCTGATTTTTCGGGCTTCCCTTCGAAAAAAGTTGCCATTGATCCGACGGCGTACCTGCCACCCACATTTGATATATCGAAACACTCGATCCGGTGAGGCATCTTTTTCAAGTGAAGCCGCTCCGCTAAAACTTTAAGGGCTTTTTCTTCATCGGCTTCGTGAATCCTCCCCATATTGAAGGCATTTTCGGCATTATTTACAGCCATAGTGAGAAGATTTACCCTCTCTCCCCTTTTCGGGATGACAACGGAGACCTTTCCCTCTTTTCTTTTTTCCGTCAGCCATTCCTCAATGACCTTTTTATCCTCGACATGTTCGGGAATGATAATCTCTTGGGGGATAAAAATTTCCCCATCATAATACTGCTTCAGAAGAGACGAAAGAACCTCTGACGAATCGACTCCGATTTTAACGAGAGGAAATTTCTTTGTGCCCAGGATACTCCCTTTTCTGATGTAGAGAATGCACAGCTGGATCTGGTTACCTGACCTGTAAATGCCAAAGACATCCTGATCCTTGAAGGACATGGAAAAGGCCCTCTGTTTTTCAAGGGTCGCCTTGATGGCACTGATTCTGTCCCTTATTACCGTTGCCTCTTCAAAATTCAGACCGTCTGCCGTTGTTCTCATTCTTGATTTCAGTTTGGAAATCAGTTTTTTCCCGTGGCCTTCCATAAAGAGGACGGCGTCTTTTACAAGTTTCTGATAATCTTCGCTCTCGACAAGATCGCAACATGGAGCAAGGCACCTTTTTATCTCAAATTCTATACAGGGCCTTGTTCTGGCACTAAATTCCATATCCTTGCATGTTCGAAGGGGAAAAATCTTCTGGAGAAAATGGAGGGTTTCTTTTACTGCGGCGCTGGAGGAATAGGGGCCAAAATACTTCGCGCCATCTTTTTTTATGCGCCTCACCAATTGAAAACGGGGAAACTTTTCTTTGAAGTCTATCCTTATGCTGAAATAGTTTTTGTCATCTCTGAAATGGACGTTGTAGCGGGGCCTGTATTTTTTGATCAGGGTATTTTCCAGAATCAGCGCTTCTTTTTCCGTATCCGTAACGATAAATTCGAGATCATGAATTCTGGATACAAGAAAAGGAATCATAGGTCTTGAATCCTTTCCTCCGAAATAGGAGCGGATTCTCGTCCTGAGATTTTTTGACTTTCCCACATAGATGACCTTACCGTGTTCATCCTTCATGAGATAGACCCCCGTTATTCCGGGGGC
>CAZKGS010000046.1:0-9212 GCA_964552105.1 uncultured Syntrophaceae bacterium | reverse complement strand
TCCAGTGCGGAGAGTTCCTTGATCCTGTCTCGTATTCTTGCCGCTTCTTCAAATTCCAGATTCTTTGATGCTTCCTTCATCTGCCGGGTCAGTTTCTTGATCATGACGGGAATATCTTTTTCTGAAATATACTCTTCAATATCTTCCGCAACAGTTGAAATAGTCAGATAATCCGTTTCGTATATGGAAGCGAAGATGTCGTGTATGGATTTTTTGATGGTTTCTGGAGTAATCCCGTTTTCCCTGTTAAATTCCTGCTGTATTTTCCTGCGTCTTTTCGTTTCATCAAGACATGCCTGAATCGACTTTGTCACCGTATCGGCGTACATGATGACCTGACCGTTTATATTCCTTGCAGCGCGACCGCTGGTCTGTATCAGAGACCGTTCGGAACGTAAAAAACCTTCTTTATCCGCATCCAGAATGGCTACCAGAGAAACCTCCGGAATATCCAGACCTTCTCTTAAAAGATTGACGCCGATGAGAACATCAAACTCACCTTTTCTCAAATCCCTGATAATACCCACACGCTCCAGTGTTTTAATATCAGAATGCAGATATCGTACCCTGATACCCAGTCCCCGGTAATATTCTGTGAGGTTTTCAGCCATCCTCTTTGTCATGGTTGTGACGAGAACACGTTCCTTTGCTTCGATCCTTTTTTTGATTTGGCCGAGCAGGTTGTCCACCTGGTGACTGGCAGGTTTGACGACAACCTCGGGGTCAATCAGCCCGGTGGGCCTGATAATCTGCTCGACAGCCCTTCCCCCCGATTTTTCCAGCTCGTAGGCTGCGGGTGTTGCCGATACATAAATCTTTCGATAGGAAAATTCTTCAAACTCGGAAAACTCAAGGGGACGGTTATCCAAAGCCGAGGGGAGCCGAAATCCGTAATTCACCAGAGTGTTTTTTCTGGATCTGTCCCCGTTATACATTCCCCGCAGTTGCGGAACCGTTGCATGACTTTCATCAATGATAACCAAGGCATTCTCATGTAAATATTCCATAAGTGTCGGTGGCGGTTCCCCCGGTTTTCGACCTGTCAGGTGGCGAGAATAATTTTCGATACCCTGACAGTATCCCATTTCCTCCATCATTTCTATATCAAATCTCGTCCGCTGTTCCAGACGCTGGGCCTCAAGAAGCTTGTTCTGTGCTTCCAGCTCCTTAAGTCGTATTTCCAGTTCTTCTCTTATTGCAGCAATGGCCCTTTTGATGTTATCTTTTGTTGTTACATAATGACTGCCGGGATACACTGCAATATTTTGGACTTTTTCGATTCTTTTTCCCCGCAGGGGATCTATGATCGATATGGATTCAACGATATCTCCAAAAAATTCCACCCTGATAGCCTGTTCATCCTCATACGGTGGGAAGATCTCAACGACATCACCCCGGACGCGGAAGGTGCCCCTGTGAAAATCCATATCGTTTCGCCTGTACTGTATCTCTACCAGTCTTTTTAAAAAATCGTTGCGCTCAATTTCCATTCCCTCTTTCAGCGACACGAGCATCCCGTAATATTCATCGGGAGAGCCGATTCCGTATATGCAGGATACACTGGCCACGATAATGACATCTTTTCTCTCAAAAAGGGAACGGGTGGCGGAATGTCGCATCCTGTCGATTTCTTCATTAATGGATGCGTCTTTTTCAATATATGTGTCGGTGCTCGGCAGATAGGCCTCCGGCTGGTAGTAATCGTAATAGCTGACGAAATACTCTACGGCATTATCGGGAAAAAGGGTCTTGAATTCGCTGTAAAGCTGGGCTGCAAGAGTCTTGTTGTGAGCTATGACAAGGGCAGGTCTCTGTGTTTTTTCGATGACATTTGCTATGGTAAACGTCTTGCCTGAACCGGTGACTCCAAGGAGCACCTGGTGTTCAGAACCCTTTGCAATACCTTCAAGAAGCTTCCCGATTGCCCGCGGCTGATCGCCCCTGGGTTCAAAATCTGTAACTATATTAAGTTTGTTCATTTAATTCCTTGTGTTCTTTGCTAATGATGATTATGTTACCTCTGAAATTATAAGAACATTTAAACTGAATTGGCAAGAATTTCTATAGCTGTATCAAATATAATTACAACTTGACAAATAATTTTAACTATGATCTAAAATCCTGTTTATAGATTTCGAGTGGGGTTCATTTTATGAAAAAGAATTTAACGCACAAAAGCAATCTCAAGAGAAAAAGGGTTCACGGATTTCGTTCGAGAATGGCTACGAAGGGGGGCAGAGCAGTCCTTAACAGAAGAAGAGCAAAGGGTAGAAAAAGGCTTGCCGTTTAACCAGTTACGTTAAAGACAAGTAAATGCGACTAGCGAAAATTAGAGTTTAGTCCTGCCGTTATAGTAATGAAAACATATTCTTTTGGCAAAGATGAGAGAGTACGTAAGAGAAGAGACTACTTAAAAACATATCGAAACGGGACAAGGATTGACTCGAAGAACTTCATCATCATTTTGAGTCGCAACCAATCGGGAACAAAAAGGCTGGGGATTACGGTTACTAAGAAGGTTGGGAATTCGGTAAAGAGAAACAGGATTAAGCGTCTATTAAGAGAATTTTTCAGATTGAATAAAAACAAGTTGCCTGATTCACAAGATATAGTAATTATCGTAAAGAAAGATATTCCTTCTCTCAAATATCAGGACGTTTGTGTGGAACTGGAAGATCTCTTTTTAGAGAGAGCTGATATTTGAAATAATGCTTGCACATATTTTGGAAAAGATTTTTATCCTTTTAATAAGATCTTACCAGATAGCTATATCCCCCCTTTTCCCCCGTAGTTGCCGTTTTTATCCAACATGCTCCGAATACACGGTAACAGCCATTAAACGTTTTGGCCCTTTCAAAGGTTTTTTCCTTGGCCTTAAGCGTCTACTTCGATGTCATCCCCTAAATCCCGGTGGTTACGATCCCGTAGAATAATAAAAACGGGATATTAAAACGGAGGTCTCTAAATGGACAAGAGGACACTATTTGCTGTAGTCCTGTCATTATTGTTAGTGATGGGCTATCAATACTTTTTTTTGGAAAAACCTGTTCCCGAGCAACAGGGACTTACATCTATGCAGGAAGCGGGTGATATTACCGCTAATAAGAAAGTAAAGGAAGGGAAAGTCATAACCGAGAAGGCCCCTTCTCCTCAAAAATCATTAGTAAGAGTGGAAGATGCCAGGGTTGTTGGAAAAGATATAAAAATTGAGACTCCCCTTTATACAGCTATCTTCAATACCAGGGGTGCAGCCCTCAAATCTTTCAGATTAAAAAATTACCGCAATAATATTAACGATGATTCTGACCTTGTTGAATTGGTAAGTCTTGTCGATGACATAGATTATCCTTTGGGCATATCGTTTCCAAAATCAAGTGTAGATATCGATCCGAATATGATTTTCAAAACAGATGAAACCTCTCTGGATCTTACTAAAAAAATGAATGAAAAAAAATTAATCTTCACCCGGTCATTTCCGGGAGAAATAAAGATTGAAAAGATTTACACATTCGATCCGGGGAAATACACATTCGACCTCGATGTAAATGTTAAAAACTTGTCTGAGAGCATCATCAAGGAAAGTGCACTCCTTGGCTGGAATCATTATGTTGACCCTGAAGTCAAAACAAGCAGATACAGCCATGAAGGCCCTGTATTTTATTTAAAAGATAAGATTCATACCGAAAAAATCAAAAAACTCGGCCCCCCGAAGGTCTTCGGCCCTGATGTGTCGTGGGGAGGGTTCGAGAGCAAGTACTTTATAACTTCCTCTATACCTCAGCAGCCCACGCTTACGAATCTTATTATATCCAAAGACTCAAGAAATCTCGTTTCTGTAAATCTGGAAGGTCCTAAAAACATCATTTTGCCCGGACAATCCGGAACGTTTAAATATAGTTTTTATCTTGGACCCAAGGAGTACAGTATTCTCAAAGCACAAGGGGTGGGGCTTGAAAATTCTATCAACTTCGGTTCCTGGATAAAGTGGCTTGCCCTGCCGCTTTTGGCATGTCTTAAATTTATTTATCAATACATTCATAATTATGGCTTCGCAATTATTATAGTGACATTATTGGTAAAAATCATTTTCTGGCCCCTGGGCAATATGAGCTATAAATCCATGAAAGGAATGCAGAAGCTTCAGCCAAAGATCAATGAAATTCGTGAAAAGTATAAGGGTGATAAACAAAAAGTAAATCAGGAGGTCATGACGCTATATAAGGCATATAAGGTAAATCCCATGAGTGGATGTCTTCCCATGTTGGTCCAGATTCCAGTGTTTTTCGGCCTTTATAAGGCGCTTCTCTATTCAATTGAACTTCGCCATGCACCCTTTCTCTTCTGGATACAGGATTTGGCTGCCAAAGATCCATACTATATTACACCAATTATCATGGGAGCAACCATGTTACTACAGCAAAAGATGACTCCCCAGCCCGGAGGGGATCAAATGCAGGCAAAGCTCATGCAGTGGATGCCCGTCATCTTTACATTCATGTTTTTAAACTTTCCATCGGGATTGGTAATCTATTGGCTGTTTAACAATATTTTGAGCATCGGCCAGCAGTACTACGTCAATAAGCGAACGACCTAAAACGAGGCAACTAATATGGATGCGAAAACTGTGAAGATAGAAGGAAAAACTATTGATGATGCTATCGAAAAAGCATGCGAAGAATTTACTCTGCCCAGGGAAAAATTGAATATAGAAATCATATCGGAAGGTTCCTCTGGCTTTTTTGGCCTGGTAGGATCAAAAAAGGCTTGTATCAAGGCCAGTATCATGTCCATCGATCTTGGCATGGAAAGTCCTCTAAAAGAAAAGATGGAACAAACCGCCAAAGATTCAGATTTGCAGAAGATAGATTCACCGGGGATCAAGGAAGCTGAAGAAAATCTTGCAATGAGAGCAAAAGAAAAACTCGATGGCATACTTAAACGAATGGGACTCGATTATCCGGTGCAGGTAGAGGAAACATCGGAATCCATCACTTTAGAAATTGAAGGGGACGGCAGTGGTCTTCTCATAGGCAGAGGGGGGCAGACACTCGATGCCCTGCAGTATCTGGTAAATAAGACAACAGGTAAAAATGGGAAAGAGCGAAAAAGGATTATTCTGGATACGGAGGATTATAGAAAAAGAAGAGAAAAAACCCTCATCGCACTGGCAGAAAAACTCGGAGAAAAAGTAAAAAGAACGAAAAAGCCAGTTACTGTTAACCCCTTAAATGCCCATGATCGCAGAATAGTTCATATGGCTCTGCAAGGTGACAGGCAGTTAACCACACGGAGCCGTGGAGAGGGGACCTTTAGAAAGATTATTATACTACCGGCCAAAAAGGGGTAGGGGCTGGATACTGGATGCCGGTTATTATATTACGGGTGTCGACAATGGGACAGCCTCCTGGATATGAAAACCTATAACCTGAAACTTGAAACCTGAAACTTGAAAGTTTTACAGGAAGATACAATAGCAGCCATAGCCACACCACGTGGTGTGGGTGGAATAGGGATCATAAGGATCAGTGGTCCGGAATCAGAAGAAATCGGACATCTTCTGTTTAAGCCCAAGAAGAAGATCCATGCCTTCAAAAGTCATTACCTGTACCACGGTGATTTAATGTCGCATGAGAAGAACATCATCCTCGATGAGGTTCTTCTCTCTATTATGAAAAAACCTCACTCCTATACCGGAGAAGATACTCTCGAAATAAATTGTCATGGTGGCCCCGTCGTATTAAATGCTGTCCTTGATGAGGTTCTGAAGGCCGGGGCACGTCTCGCAGAGCCTGGAGAATTTACAAAAAGGGCTTTCCTCAATAATCGGCTTGACCTGTCACAAGCTGAGGCGGTGATCGACCTTATCATGGCCAAAACAAACAGGGGCCTTGGTCTTGCCCTCTCCCACCTCAGGGGAGATTTATCAAAAAAGGTCCGATCTCTCCGCTTATCCCTGATTGATATCCTTGCAAACCTGGAAACATCGATTGATTTTACTGAAGAGGATATACATGTTTCACCGATATCGGAACTTTCAGAATCCATTCAGCAGATTACGGATGTTATTGATGAAATCCTTTCAACATATGGCGAGGGGAAAATATTGAGAGAAGGTCTGTCAGTTGTCATAACGGGAAAACCGAACGTTGGAAAATCAAGCCTCCTGAACAGGCTTATTGAGGAAAACAGGGCTATCGTTACCTCCATACCCGGAACGACAAGAGATTTTATTGAGGAAGTAATCAATATCAAGGGAATCCCTGTGAAATTTGTTGATACGGCAGGAATCAGGGATGTTGAAAATGTGATAGAGCAAGAGGGGATAAGGCTGGTCTGGGAGAAGGTTTCATCGGCAGATTTGGTCATCACACTCCTTGATGGAAGCACAAATCTGACAGGTGAGGATATAGAGGTTATTGAGAAAAACAAAAAGGGGAGAGTCATGCTGGTCATAAACAAAGCTGACCTTCCCCAGAAGATAAATGCCAGGGATATTAGAAGGATTCGTTCTGGCATTAAACCATTAAGAATATCGGCGAAATATGGAGATGGTATCTCTGGCCTGAAAGAAGAAATCTACAAGCTGGCTTTTAAAGACAAACAGGATGATGCCCGGTCGGACATCATATTAACAAATCTTCGCCACAGGATTGCCCTTGAAGAGGCAGCCGGTTTCCTTAAAAAAGCGAAGGAAAATGTTATACAGGGACTTTCCCCTGAATTAGCTGCCTTTGATGTGAGAGAGGCTCTCGAAAGCCTGGGTGAAATAGTTGGAGAAACAACAAATGAAGAAGTTTTAGACAAAATCTTCTCAACATTCTGTATCGGAAAGTAGGGAAACACCCACCGCATGGTAGATTAAATTTGAGTGTTGAATTATTAATTGTTGATATGGTTACAAACTATGAAACAATATGCCCATGAAGAGTTAGGAAAAGAAGTACGATCCATTTCCGGAGGCTACACTCTTATCGAAGAAGAACGTCTACGCTACAGGGAAAGGGAAGTGCTCTATGTGGTCGGTGTGGCCGAAGTGGATAATTCCTGCTGTGGCACAGGCGGTTGTCGCTTTATCAATGTTCCCGGTTATGTTGTTTCCTGGAAGGGAAAAAAAGATGATTCCGGCCTGACCGTAAGCGAGGTCGAGACGATAACAGAAGAAGAGGAACAAAAAGAAATAAAAAATCTTTTAGATGAGAAATACCCCCATTCGCAAATCAACTTTGATAATACTTGAAATGCCGTTTACCCCGCCATCCCCTCGATAAGGGCCAAAGCATTCTGGCCGATGACACTGTGATTATATCCGCCCTCCAGGATAGCGAAATAACCGCCACCACTCTTTTGACTCGCCTGTCTGACCATCTGGCCGATTTCTCTGTAATTCTCGGTTGTGAGAAGACCGCCCCAATCTGCTTCATGGTTGTCAAAACCGGCAGAAATACCGATGATATCTGCATCGTCAGGCAGGGCTTCTTCCACTTCCTTTAGATATCTGCCCGGATCAGCACCGTGAGGGTTGCAAAGGGTTACATATCCTGTACTTCCGAGAAGATTCACTGTCCCATCACCGAAATGAAGATCAATATCGAGAACGAATGCCTTTTGTATTTTGCCTTCTTTTTTAAGTTTTGAAATGGCGATCGCCATATTACTAAAGAAACAAAACCCCCATGCACTATTGAATGAGGCATGATGTCCCGGGGGCCGAATCAGGCCAAAGCAGGGTTCTTCCACACCGATAAAAGCCGCCTGGATAGCTCCACCCGCCGCCAATGCGGATATATCATACAGACCCAGCCGTTTTATATGATCAATATGATATTCAGAATGGCAGGCTTCTATATCTTCTCTTTTGGCAGGAATCGCTTCAACAAAAGTTACCTTATCACGAATTGCCTTGACTATGGGCTCTATACGCCCATCAGCGGCAGCAGGGTCGGCGCAATAAGACTGATAAAAATCTTCATGAAATACTACCTTCATTTATCTCCTCCCTCCCGACATTTTAATAAACCGTTATTTGATGTCCAGATCATGAAACGCTGCTAAGGTAAAGCCATTTTCTTCAAAATGCCTGTCGAAAGCAAAAGCGTATTTGATTTCCAGCGATTCCATAATTTTAAAGCTAAGACAATCCACAAGGCTTACATCCCGATTGTTCCGGGCGAAAAGGCGCTGTGTGGCTCGTTTGTACCATTTACCGTCAACCCATATTACTTCGAGCAGTGGAAGAATTTTTGCGTTAAAGTCATGAAAAGGCGCAAGGCCTATAGGCCGCTGTAAAAAGGCTATTGTCTCGACAAGGACAAAGGAACTGGTCACAAGTTTAACGCTATGTCCGGCAAAATAGGCAAATTTCTCCCTGGCTCGGATATGCATGTAGTAATTATTAGCCAGCAACGCAAAAAGTCCGGATGTGTCTGCAAAAACGTTCATGACCCAAAGGTCTCCTCAAGATACCGGTCATGTTCGACCGCTATATCGGATTTTTCTGCTTTGTATTTCCCTACTATTAATCCGGCTTGCCTGTAAGAAACTGAGCGGTCAGGTTTTCCTGCAATCAGGAACTGATCAACAGCCTTGCGGATTAAGGCTGCAACAGATTCATGACTGGAAAGAGAAAGCTCTTTGAGCATTCGTGCCTGTTCCTCTGACAGTTGAATTTGTGTGCGTATTATAATCTTCCTTTTCTCTGTAAGCATGTTATCATTTATTCCTTCGTGATTACACTTTTCGGTCTACCCGTCAATAGAAAATTTTAGAGAATCTAAATGCCAAAACAAACTCTGGGTTAAGGGGTCAGGAACAGAAGGAAAAATTAAACCACGGATGACACGAATGTGAGAATTAATGCGTTTGTAGTTTCTTCGTGATCTTTGTGGTAAAAAAAAACAGAATACGAAAGGCTTTGAAACCGATCAATTTACCGGTCTGTGGTCTCACTCTGGCGCTGGAGGACGGTTTTTGTTTGAGGCGTTTTGGCTTCGGGCAGTTGCTTGTTCAGATCGAGCATCTGCTCTACGAGTTCAATCATCCGGTCGCGGCGGGCTTTGTCGGCAGGATCGGAGAAGTCGATGGTGCGGATGGGGAAGTCTTCAAGGTACATGTAACTTGGCTCAAAAATGTTAAAAAATAAATCCGTCCCCTTTTCTCCTGTGGGTGATGAGAAATCAGGTAAATTCCGACAAATATCATCCCATAGAACTTCC
>CAZKGS010000045.1:0-13391 GCA_964552105.1 uncultured Syntrophaceae bacterium | reverse complement strand
ATTCCAGTCCAGAGAGGCAAAATTTTTATGGAGTGAATGATCATCGTTTATAATATTGTAACTTATGTTTTCAAAGACAGTTTTTGCAATGTTCTGAACGGGGACAAAAGGAACAACATCGTCGTTTTCGCCGTGATAAACAATAACAGGGACTTGAATCTTTTTGTTCAGGTATGGTTTAAACTCGTCCAGGTTAAGGGCCGGTGCTAAAAGGATGAGCTTTTTGACCCTTTCTTCATTCTTACAGGTAAATACGGCGGCCATCAACCCGCCGTAGCTTGATCCGACTAAAATCAGTTCTTTTTTCCCGGCAAGGATATCATTAAGTTTAATCATCCTTTCTTCAAAAGTCCCGGGATAGTCTTCTATAATCATGTCGGGGTACATTTCTCCGAAGTAAACACCCTTGGTACCCTGACTGCTGCTTTCCAATCCATGGATAAATGCTCTGGTGACATTCATAAGTCCAACAATCCTTGTTCCCTGTTCCTTGCGTGGTTACATACTACTCAATACATGATTTTGCAAGGACGTCATTCAGGTCTGGGAAATAAGGTTATTGATTTAAATATGCCTGCTGTGTTAGAAGGCTCCCAGGAAAGGAATTGTTATGTGTATTGTTAAACCTTTTAAAGCCGTACGGCCGGTCAAAAAATTTGTACGGGACGTGGCTTCGTATCCATATGATATAATCGATTCAGATGAAGCACGTGATATAGCGGACGGGAATCCGAAAAGTTTTTTGCATATTATAAAATCAGAAATCGATTTGCCTCCCGAAATTGATATTCATGACGATAGAGTATATGAAAAAGCCAGGGAGAACTTTTATGAATTTTTGGAGGAAGGGATTCTGCTTCAGGATAAAGAGCCATGTTTTTATATATATCGGCAACGAATGAGGAACCATGAACAGTATGGAATCGCTGCCTGTGTAAGTGTCGATGAATATGAATCGATTCGTATCAAAAAACATGAATTAACGAAATCCTACGTACAGGCCGATCGAACAAAGCATATTGCAAAGGTAAACGCTCAAACGGGGCCGGTGTTTTTAACGTACAGGGCTCAGAAATCTATTGATGAAATCGTTACAAAGATCGTAGAAGGTCCCCCGGAGTACGATTTTAGTTCCGATGACGGGATTTCTCATACTGCCTGGGTCGTAAACGATGCAAACACAATCGATGCGATAAGGGGTGAGTTTTTGGCAGTAGATTCATTTTATATAGCTGACGGTCATCACAGGGCTGCGTCGGCCGCAACTGTCGCGAAAATGTGTCGTGCAGAAAATCCTGATTATGATGGAAGCGAAGAATTCAATTATACGATGGCTGTTATCTTTCCACACAACCAGATTAAGGTGATGGATTATAACAGGGTGGTTAAAGATCTGAAAGGATTGAATGAAACTGAGTTTTTAGATAAGGTTAGTGACGGGTTTTTCCTCACGGATAATTTCAAGGAAAAAATGCCTGAGCAATTCCATGAATTCGGAATGTATTTAAAAGACCGATGGTACAGGTTAAGGGCAAAAGAGGATATTTATAAAGAAAGCGACGTTGTCGGAATATTAGACGTGTCCATCCTTCAGGACCATTTGCTTAAGCCCATACTGGATATTGGTGATTTACGTACGGATGACAGGATTGCTTTCGTGGGAGGTGTAAGAGGAATGGAGGAATTGGAAAGGCTGGTAGATTCCGGCCAATATGCCGTGGCCTTTTCCATGTATCCCACGACATTAACACAGTTGATGAATGTAGCAGATGCAGACAAACTGATGCCTCCGAAATCTACCTGGTTCGAACCGAAGCTGCGAAGCGGGATATTTGTTCATCTCCTCGAATAACAATAGTTTCAAGTTTCAAGTTAAGGGCCTGTCCATCATTCATTGTCTTGTTCAAAGAGTCGAATCTCTCTCTTTGTCCAGAACAGGACGATAAAGAATGACAGCACGTTTGCTATCGGCTGGGCCATCCATACACCATTTAAATCAAAAAATCGGGGAAGAATATAAATAAAAGGAATTATGAAAATAAACTGCCTGGTAAGAAGTAAAATCATGGATGTCAGTCCTTTCCCGAGGCCATTGAACATGTAGATCCATACAATGACGGGTCCCACCAGTATCTGTGTAGAAACGTATATTCTCAGTGCCGGCACTGCTATTGCTAAAAGGTCCGGGTCCTTCGTGAATATCGCAAGGATTGGGCCGGCGAATATTTCCATCAACAGGCAACTTCCTCCCGCGATCCACGCGGAAACCTTTGCCGCAACGTGAACAATTTCCTTCAATCTTTTATACTTGCGAGCGCCGAGATTGAATCCGACTATGGGCATTACACCGTGACCAATCCCAAAGATAAGCATCATCAAAATTCCGTTAATACGGAATCCGAGTCCCAGTGTTGCAACAGCCAGTGTGCTGAATGTCCCGAGTTTCTGATTGTATATGATCAGCACGAGGCTCATTGCAATATGAACAATGAAAGAGGGAAGTCCCACCCGGTAAATCGCTTTTATGATAGACCATTCAGGCAGGAGATACCTCCATTCCAGTTTATATTTGGAATGACTGAAGAAAAGAAAGTATGAAGACATAAAGATGGTTACAAATTGGGAGATAACCGTGGCAAGTGCCGCACCCTTTATACCCAGCTCCGGGAATGGCCCCCAGCCGAATATTAGAAAGGGGTCCAGAATCGCGTTCAAAATTGATGAAGTTATGATTACAAACATGGGAGCAGTTGGATTCCCTTCGGCGCGGAAAAGATTGTCAGACATCATCATGAAGAATAAGAAAGGAGTGCCGAATATGATTACGGTAAGGTATTTTTTTGAAAGGGGAAGGATTGTCGTTGTTGCGCCAAAGAAAGACAAAATGGGATTATAAAATATGGTTCCCAGAAGGATGATAGATAATCCGAAAAATATGGAAAAAAAGATTATTTGCCCGGCAGTGCGATGCGCTTTTATATCATCTCCTTTTCCGAACATTCGTGACGCAAAAGAACCGGCACCAACACCGGTTCCGAAACCGATGGCACCAAATATCATCTGAATAGGGAAGCAGATAGTCAGTGCCGCAATGGCATCAGGGCCGATTCTGGCGATCCAGAAGGTATCTATTATATTATACATGGATGTAAAGAGCATTGCTGCCATAGATGGCACGCTCATTTTTAAGAGGAGGGGGACAATGGGATCATTCCCAAGGTTGAGCCTTTTTTGACCTGTAATAAATTTCATCTGAAGCTATCCTGATTGCTCTACAAAAATTCGAATATTTTTCGACTGAGCGATTCGACTGAGCTCGTCGCAGGCTCACGTCGAAGTCGAATATCGAAATTCGAAACAAATCCTAAATCCGAATTTCAAATATTCAAAACATTAATTTGTCATTTCTTTGTTCAATATATCTTTCTGTTTAATAATTCAAACGAAGACTTTTGACGCTGAGTCAGGAGTCGGACAGCCTCCTGGTTGAAGGAGGAATATAATCATGGTAGGGTTGTTCATCTGATCAAAAAAACATAAGGGGTCTGTGGCTCATGACGGAGAAAAAATGTAATCTGATTGTTATACTGGGACCTACTGCAACAGGTAAAACCGGGTTGGCTGCACGACTTGCCAAAGAATTAAATTCGGAAGTTATCTCTGCGGATTCGCGTCAGGTCTATAGGGGTATGGATCTGGGTACCGGGAAAGATCTGGCCGAATTTGTCATTGATGGTGTCCGGGTACCTTATCATCTGATAGATATTGTTGAGCCCGATCATGAATTCAACGTTTTTGAGTATCAAAGAAGTTTTTTTGAGTGCTTTTCTGAACTTTCAAAAAGGGGAGTTGTTCCGATCATGGTAGGGGGAACCGGTCTTTACATAGATGCAGTCATAAAGGGTTACGAGATGTTCGAAGTTCCTGAAAGTCCCGGGTTACGACAGGAGCTTGATAATCAGGATATGGAGACCCTGAAAAATCGCTTACTTGTCCTGAATCCTGCCCTTCATAATACAACGGATCTCCTGGACAGGAAACGTCTTCTCCGTGCTATTGAGATAGCAGATCACACCGGAAAACATCAATTTTTCGATGAAGCAGACAAACCTGAAATAAGGCCATTTATCATTGGTGTCCGCTGGAGACGGGAGATCCTTCGTCGCAGAATTACAGACCGTCTGGAAAAAAGGCTTGAAATGGGGATGATTGATGAAGTGAAGAAACTCCATGAGTCAGGTACAAGTTGGGAAAAGTTGTCCTTTTTCGGACTCGAGTATCGATACATAAGCCTGTATCTTCAGGGCAAAATGAGTTACGAAGAAATGTTCAAAGCACTGAATACGCGCATTCATCAGTTTGCCAAGAGACAGGAGACATGGTTCAGGCGGATGGAAAGACAGGGAACAGTAATTCACTGGATTGACGGGGCAGATTTTAAAGCTGCCATTAGACTGGTTGGAAACATAAGATGACAATTCCAAAGAATATTTTAAAATACCTCGATAAATACTCCGTCGGAGATAGATGGCCTCTTAACGCGGGAGAACTTGCCGGTATAGACAGCGTGGTGGTTATTCCCGCACTTGCCGAGAAAAAAAGGCTTTTTAAAACTCTATCAAGTCTCTCAGAAAATCCGCAATCGGATCTTAAAAGCACACTGGTTCTCTGTGTCATTAATAATAAAAGAATTGATCATACCCTTTCCGAAGAGATTGATGACAATCAAATTACATTAAGAATTTTGAAAGATCTTGTTTATGGCAAAATGCCGGATGCGGCTTTGTCCGATGATTCTCTTTGTTTCTTGTTCAATAAAATTCTCCGTAACAATCTCAGGGTTGCATACGTTGATGCATCCTCGCCTGGATGTGAGATGCCTGACGGGAGCGGAGGGGTAGGGCTTGCCAGGAAAACAGGTCTCGATTTATCTTTACGGGTACTTGATTATGAGAACAGCGTGGTAAAACTTCTGTTTTCATTAGATGCCGATACGCTGGTTGAAAACAATTATCTGAAAGCCGTACGATCCTTTTTTCAGAGTAAAAAGACTCAAACTGCTGTTGTAGAATTTGTACACCGGGATGCTGAAAGTATTGATGAGCAGGCCGCCATTTGCTGTTATGAGATATTTCTTCGTTACTATGTTCTCGGTTTGTTCTTTGCGGGTTCTCATTATGCCTTTCACTCTATCGGTTCTACAATGGTATGTACTGCAGATGCCTACGCAGCCGTAAGGGGGATGAACAGGAGAAAAGCGGGGGAAGATTTCTATTTCCTGAATAAACTTGCCAAGATTAATGGTGTAGGGAATATCGGTACAACGCGGGTTTATCCTTCATCAAGGAAATCAAGGCGTGTTCCCTTCGGTACGGGAAAGCGTATTGTCAGATTTCTGGAGGGAAGTCATTCCAAATCCGAATATGAATTATATGATCCGGAGGTTTTTGTTGTATTGAAAAAGTGGTTGGAATATATGTCTTCCGGCTCGGATATAGATGAAAGAGTAATATTGGCCAAGGCGGAGAAAATACATCCATTACTCGGGAGATATCTCAGGGAACAGCACTTTGATTATATATGGGGCCGATTGAAAAAAAACAGCAGCAGTACCTCCGTACTTTTGAAGCACTTCCTTTTCTGGTTTGATGGATTTAAGACATTGAAACTTGTCAACTACCTGACGAGAAATGGAATGCCGCCGGTAGAGATGTTCAGCGCCGTACGAGCACTGATGAATATGATGGACAAAAGATTTCCCGCAGTAGTTGAGCCGGGCGGAATCCCGCCTCTTCATGTCCAATTCGAGATACTTGAATGTCTAAGGAGTTCATAATTGGCCGGGTGCCATGGACGGCTTGGATTTGTCCATGCCGCCCTGTCTTAAAATCCCCCTTTATTAGATATTGATTGCCATTTGTTCTTCGTGCTATATTAAAAGACGTGGAAGTAAATAAAAGGAAAGCAGGTTATCATTGGAATCTGAAACAATCAGAAGGAAAAAGACCAGGGCCATATATGTCGGTTCTGTCAAAATAGGAGGAGATGCCCCTGTAGTTGTTCAGTCTATGACCTGTACAGATACAAGGGATATAAAGTCAACGGTTGAACAAATTAAAAGACTCGAGGATGCAGGCTGCGAAATTATAAGGGTCGCAGTTCCCGACAGGGATGCTGCAGCAGCCCTCGTGGATATTCAGAAAAGTATCGGGATACCGCTGATTGCAGATATACATTTTAATCACATTCTTGCCATTGAAGCCATCAGAAATGGTGTTGACGGTATCAGAATAAATCCGGGCAATACAAGTAAAGATAAAACAAAAAAAATCATCTCATTCGCGAAAGAGAAAGACGTAGCAATTAGAATAGGAATCAATGCAGGATCTCTGGAAAAGGATCTTTTATCCAGGTACGGCGGTCCTACGTCTGCAGCACTTGTGGAAAGTGCCTTAAGAAGTATAGAATTATTTGAGGATATGGGTTTTTACTCAATCAAGTTGTCCTTGAAGTCGTCAAATGTTGCCACAATGATTGAGGCGCACCGCGCGATTTCAGAAAAGACCGATTATCCCCTTCATATAGGTGTTACCGAGGCGGGGAGCCTTGTCAATTCAGCTATTAAATCGTCCATTGGTATCGGGACCCTTCTTTATGATGGCATCGGAGACACGATCAGAGTTTCCATAACCGGTGATCCCGTCAGTGAAGTGGGCGTTGCTTACGGGATACTGAGAGCGTTGAATGTCAGAAAAGTGGGTCCGGATATTATATCCTGCCCCACCTGCGGACGTTGTGAGATAGACCTTTTTAAACTCTCTGCGGAGGTTGAGAGAAGATTGGCCGGCATGAAGGAATATCTCAAAATAGCCCTCATGGGGTGTGTGGTTAACGGACCCGGAGAAGCTGCGGAGGCTGACATTGGCATTGCCGGGGGTCGCCACACAGGTTTGCTCTTCAAAAAGGGTGAGGTCGTAAGGAAAATAAAAGAGGAAGAATTCGTAGATGTTCTGGTGGATGAAGTGAAGAACATGATACGCGAAACTTGATGCTTGATGCTGGATACTTGAAACTTAAAACTTGAAACCTGAAACTAAATAATGGAGGAGTAATGCGTTATTCAGAGATGTTCTTGCCGACGAGCAGAGAAACCCCTTCCGATGCAGAGGTAATCAGCCACCAACTCATGTTGAGGGCAGGAATGATAAGAAAGTTGACCAGCGGGATTTATTCATATCTTCCTCTGGGTTACAGAGTAATTAAAAAAGTGGAACAGATTATTCGCGAGGAGATGAACAGGGCAGGTGCCCAGGAGGTATTCCTCCCCGCAGTACAGCCGGCCGATCTCTGGATAGAGTCAGGGCGATGGCAATTCTATGGCAAAGAACTCCTGAGATTAAGGGATCGTAATAATCGGGAATATTGCATAGGGCCAACCCATGAAGAAGTCATAACGGACCTTGTACGTAATGAAATTCAGACCTATCGTCAACTCCCCCTGAACCTCTATCAGATTCAGACAAAATTTCGCGATGAAATCAGGCCCCGTTTCGGCATAATGCGGTGCAGAGAATTCAGCATGAAGGATGCGTACAGCTTTGATGTTGATGAAGCCGGCGCGGAGTTAAGCTACAAAAAAATGTTTGAAGCATACAGTAGAATCTTCAGCCGCTGTGGTCTAAGTTTCAGGCCTGTGGAAGCGGACAGTGGCAGTATAGGGGGCAGTTTCTCCCATGAATTTCTGGTTACAGCCGATTCGGGAGAAGATGGAATGGTTTATTGCACCTCCTGTGATTATGCCGCCAATCTTGAAAAAGCTGAAGTTGCAAAGCCGGAAGAAGATGCTATTGATGAATCAACCTTTCTCCCCATTGAAGAAATCCATACTCCCAACGTGAGGACTATTGAAGAGGTGTCCGCGTTTCTAAATGTTACGCCCCGGAACATTGTCAAGACCCTTATCTTCTCGGCAGACGATTCCCCCGTCGCCATTTTAATCAGGGGTGATGAGGAGATCAATGAGGTCAAACTGAAAAATTATCTGGGGTGTGATTCTCTCGAACTGGCAACGGATGATATTGTTTACGACGTTACGGGAGCTCCCAAAGGTTTTGCGGGAGGAATCGGAATAAAATCCGATATTATTGCTGATTATTCCCTGATCAATATGCAAAATTTCGTTATGGGAGCCAATAAAGAAGATTATCACATAAAGAATTGCAATACAGGAAGAGATTTTAAGGTAAAAGGTTTTGCAGATCTCAGACTTGTCGAAGAGACAGACACGTGTCCCCGATGTAAAAGTCCCATAAAATTTGCCAGGGGAATCGAGGTAGGTCACGTATTTAAACTCGGGTTAAAATATAGTAAAGCCATGAAAGCAACCTTCCTCGATAAAGACGGTAAAGAAAAATATATGGTCATGGGATGTTATGGAATAGGTGTGGGAAGAACGGCGGCCGCATGTATAGAACAGAACCATGATGAAGACGGGATTATATGGCCTTTTTCGATAGCTCCGTATCACGTGTTGATAACCCCTGTGAATGTAAAGGATGAAAACCTTCTGTCGATGGCGGAAAAATTGTATGATAACCTTGAGAAGAGGGGTATTGATGTTCTCCTTGATGATAGAGATGAAAGAGCAGGAGTGAAATTTAAGGATGCAGATCTTATCGGAATTCCTCTCAGGATTACCATGGGTCCAAAAAAACTTGCCAAAGGTAAACTGGAAGTAAGGTTTAGAAAATCAGGTGAAGTGCATGAAATTCCTCTTGATGAAGCAGAAGACTTCGTCGTAAATACGGTAAATGAGGGATTAGGTTAAAACAGGCTAAAGGTACAAGGTACAAGGAAAAAGCTAAAAGGTATAAAGGCCAAAGGAGATGGGTGGCATGGACAAATTTATTTGTCCGTGTAACCAGCGAGTCTGCCTCCGGGGGATCTTCGACAACCAGCAACTAGTAACGAGTAACCAGTTATGATAAGAATTACCGACATACTGGATAAGGCACATGAATATCTTTCCCCGGATGATCTGGAGATGATTGAAAAGGCGTATATCTTTTCCGCTGCTGTGCATCAGGGACAGAGTCGTCTGTCGGGAGAACCTTATTTGATTCATCCCCTTGAGGTTGCCGGGACACTGGTTGATATGAAACTTGATGTGGCCACCATTATTACAGGTTTGCTCCATGATACTGTTGAAGATACACTGACAACGACTGAAGAGATAGAAGAGAATTTCGGCAAGGAAGCTGCTTTCCTCGTGGAGGGTCTCACGAAAATAAGCAAGATTTCATTTGGCAGCCAGCTGGAACGACAGGCGGAAAACTTCAGGAAAATGATGCTGGCCATGTCAGACGATATCAGGATAATCCTTGTAAGGCTGGCAGATAGAACCCACAACATGAGAACGCTGGAATTTCAGCCGGAGGAAAAACAGAAATTCATTGCCAGGGAAACACTTGAGGTATATGCCCCGCTGGCAAGCCGACTGGGTATCAACTGGATGATGATAGAACTGGAGGAGCTTTCCTTCAGATATTTTTGTATGGAAGAATATTTTGATCTGACAGAAAAGATCGCAAAAAAGAAGGAGGAAAGGGAAACATATACAAAAGAGGTAAAGAACATCATTGAGAATAATTTGGAGTCCTTTGATATTAATGCGGAAGTTGAGGGAAGGGCAAAACACCTTTACAGCATTCATAAAAAAATGAAGGAACAGCACATAAACTTTGATGAAGTTTATGATCTCACCGCATTCAGGATCATTCTCGAGTTAAATGAAGTGAAGAGATGTTATGAAGCCCTGAGCGTTATTCACGCTTTGTGGAAGCCTGTTCCCGGACGCTTCAAGGATTACATAGCCATGCCCAAGGCAAATAACTATCGCTCTTTACATACAACAGTCATCGGTCCTTATGGTGAAAGGGTAGAGATACAGATACGGACCCGGGAGATGCACGAGTGGGCAGAGAAAGGGATTGCGGCCCACTGGAGATACAAGGAAGGCAGGGTGTCTGGTGCTGAGGATGAAGATCAGATTAAAAAGCTAAGGGAACTTGTTGAATTGCAACAGGATCATAAAGATGCCCGGGAATACATGATGAATTTAAAAATGGCTCTCTTTCCCGATGATGTATATATTTTCACTCCTCAAGGCGACGTTAAAGCCTTCCCCAAGGGTGCAACACCTATTGATTTTGCTTACAGCGTTCATACGGATGTGGGGAATAAATGCATCGGTGCCAGGGTAAACAGAAATATTGTTCCTCTCAAATATAAGCTTCAGAATGGTGACACCGTGGATATTATGACTCAACCTGGTCATCATCCGAGTAAAGACTGGTTGAAGTATGCCGTAACATCAAGGGCAATATCGAAGATAAAGCAATGGATAAAAACGGAAGAAAGGGAAAAGAGCATATCAATTGGAAGGGAGATCCTGGAAAGGGAGTTTAAAAAAAATCATCTTAAGTATAAACAGATTGTAAAATCCGATGAAATTAAAGAACTTTTGAATGAACAAACACTGAGTACCGTTGATGACCTGATGGCGCTCATCGGATATGGAAAGCTATCGGCCAAATATGTTGTCAATCGGTTTCTGCCTGAGGAAGAAGAAAAAGAAGAGATTCTACCTGAAAAGCCCAGGAAAAAGCTGAGAAAATCATCCAGTGCGGGGATATCCATAACAGGGGTTGACGATGTCATGGTTCGATTTGCGAAATGCTGTACTCCACTTCCAGGTGACGATATTATAGGATACATAACCAGGGGAAGGGGGGTAAGTGTTCATGTTTCAAGCTGCCCGGAGATTCAGAAAATGGATCCGGAAAGGCTTGTTGATGTCCGGTGGAACATAGATGAAAAACAGGCGTTTCCAGTCAATATTCGAGTGCTTTGTATAGACAAGAAAGGACTCCTGTCCGAATTGAGTGCCGTTATATCCTCTTCAGGAATTAACATTAGCTCTGCCGCTATCAATACAATACGGGGCGAAAATGCAACGTGCGATTTTGAATTAGACGTAACCGGTCTTGATCAATTCAATGTTCTGGTTTCGGCGTTTAGAAAGTTAAAAAGTGTGGTGTCAGTTGAGAGGTTGAGAGGGACTTCTTCAGGCGGGAAGAAGAATATATAAATTGACAGTCATGATGGAGTTGCTGTATGAAGCACTCACCTGACGGATGCCATTTACAAGGGGAACGATAGAGAATGAATCTGCGATTATATAAGAAAGTTTTATCCATTTTAATCTTGTTACTGGCATTCCCGGGGTTATCGGCAATGGCAGAAAGCCCGCGGGGCAAGTATGTGATAGTAATTGATGCGGCTCATGGAGGTACCGATAAGGGAGTAAAATTATCAAGAAATCTTTATGAAAAGGATGTCACACTTGCCATTGCAAAGGGTTTAAGGGGAGATTTAAATAAAACAAAAAGTATAAAGGTTTATCTCACAAGATCAACAGATAAGAATGTTTCCACACCAAGAAGGATGAAGGCACCAACTAAACTAAAGGCCGATCTTTTTATCAGTCTTAGTATTAATGCAGGTTTTGGAAAGAGTTCGTCCGGATATGAAGTATATTACCCGGGATTTAAAAAGATGTCCTCTAAAAAGGGTGAATCAAATGAAATAGCGAAGGATATGGTAAGGAACAGATATCTTAACGAAAGTGTTCGATTTGCCCAGATCGTTATGAAAAATATTGAGAAAGTCTTTCCCCGACAGGGCAGGGGGCTACGGAACGCACCGATTCCGATCCTTGATGGGTTAACAATTCCCGCAGTCGTAATAGAGCTGGGATTTGCCACGAATGTTAAGGACAGAAACAAATTGAAGAGTGAGAAGATTCAAGAATCAATTGCAAAAGCATTAAGCAAAAGTATCAAAGAATATTTTTCAACCTCAGGAGCTTAATTATGAGAGCAAACGGTCGCAAACGGGATGAGATGAGGGAGGTAAAAATAACAAGGAATTTCCTTCAACATCCGAATGGGTCTGTTCTTATTGAAATAGGAAATACAAGGGTTATATGCACCGCCTCACTTGAAGACAGCGTTCCCCCCTTTTTAAGAAATTCAGGCCGGGGCTGGTTGACTGCCGAATATTCCATGCTGCCCATGTCAACACCTACGAGAAATGTCAGGGAGTCTGTACGGGGAAGAATTGGGGGAAGAACACACGAAATCCAGAGACTTATCGGGCGATCCCTTCGTGCCGTAACCGATTTAAACTCCTTTGGTGAAAGGACGATGTATATCGACTGTGACGTGATTCAGGCCGATGGTGGAACGAGGACGGCATCCATTACGGGTGCTTTTATTGCCATGATGGATGCATTTCGTAAATTGAAGGAAAAGGGTATTATAGAGAAAGTCCCCGTCAAAGATTTTGTTTCTGCTATCAGTGTCGGCGTTGTAAACGGAGAGATCCTCCTTGACCTCGCGTATAAAGAAGATTCCACAGCCGATGTGGATATGAACTTCGTTATGACGAGGGGGGGGCAATTTATTGAAGTTCAGGGTACCGCGGAACAAACTCCCTTCAGTCGGGACCTGCTCGATAAAATGGTAGATGTAGCAACAATAGGGATATTGGAACTTACGGAAAAGCAGTTAGAAATATTCGGAGAAATAAACTGAGGAAAATAGTATTTGCCACAGAGAACAAGGGAAAACTTAGAGAACTTAAAGCATTACTTGAAGAATATAATATAGCAGTTTTATCACTAAGTGATTATCCGGACATCCCTGAAATTATAGAAGACGGAAAAACCTTTTTCGAAAATGCCTTAAAAAAGGCTAAGGTTGTTTCAGAACATACCGGTCAGGTAGTCATTGCCGATGATTCGGGGCTGGAGGTTGATTTCCTGGGAGGAAGGCCCGGAGTTCATTCATCAAGATACTCAGGGCTCTATGCGGATGATGAAAAAAACATCCGGAAACTGTTGGAAGAATTAAAAGACATTCCCATGGAAAAAAGGGGGGCTGCCTTTAAATGTGTTCTTGTTCTTTTCAACACGGATGGAACATCTGAGTCATTTGAAGGAACATTACGGGGAAAGATATCCATAAATCCTGCAGGGAGCGAAGGTTTTGGTTATGACCCGGCATTTATCGTTCCTGAATTCGGTTGTACCGTTGCCGAACTCAGCCCTGATGTTAAAAATCGAATCAGTCACCGGGCTGAAGCCTTCAGGAAACTGAAAAAAAGCTTGCAACAACATATCAAATAAATTAGATGCTTATGAAACGGGGCGTAGCGCAGCCTGGCAGCGCGCTTGCTTTGGGAGCAAGATGTCGCAGGTTCAAATCCTGCCGCCCCGACCAGTAAAATCAAGGGGTTACGCTCATTTTTATGACTCTATTTTGTGTCGA
>CAZKGS010000044.1:12153-13529 GCA_964552105.1 uncultured Syntrophaceae bacterium | reverse complement strand
TCATCACCCGGTTCTTCCGGGGGAGACCCCTCAGGTGGCAAATCCTGTTGCATTGACGATATCGTTTGAACCGGAGGGAACTCGGAGGACGGTTCTTCTCGTGGCAAATCCTCGGGTGGCGCTTCCGCAAGCCTTTCTTCCACCGGTTCTTCCAGTAAAGTTTCCTCAGTTTTTTCGAAGGAAATTTCCTGAGGCTCCTCGAGTGTCAGCTCTTCTATCGGTTCTTCAGCAGATTCTTCTAATGCACCTTCTTCAAAAGCAATATCTTTTCCAACGTCATCGGCCTGTTCTTTTAATTTCTTTGCGGCAGCCTCTTTTTCCATCTTTTCCAAATCAGCGATTATTTGATCTATTGTTTTTTCTTCGTCTTTCATTGCAAATCCTTTCTTATTATCATGGTAAATCTATAACGCATTCGTAAAAAGTCGAGTTTCCCCTCCCCTGGCGGGAGGGGGACGTAAGTGCATGAAGTGGTGTTGCATTCACCCTCACCCCTATTCCTCTCCCTTCAAGGGAGAGGGGGCATTTTTGACTTTTTGCGAGTCCATCATCTATATATTTGAAAGAAAAGGAATTCACCTGTAATCAACACCTTGATATCAATTAATAAGTGGTCGAATATTATCATTATCCCGCAATACTGTCCAGCACTTACTGAATCTTCAATTAATTCAAGAACCCTACCGATAACGCCAGTAAAAATTGCCCGGTGTAATACAGGGGTAAACCGATAAGTCGGTTGACAAATTCTTTTTTAAAAAAACGATCCCTGGCTACAAACATGTCGGAAAAATAAAAGCTGAAGGCACCTGCGAAAATCATAATCCGTCCCGATCTGGTTAGACTGGAGTTGCCCATAACGGACCATGCAGCAGCAAGCATGATGCTGATAATTATGATGTACAATATAACCGGCACTTTCATGGAACCCAGGTAGGACGTAAGGCGGAAATAGGCTCCCGCGCTGATGGCAAAGATAATTAAAAACCCGATCCATGCCAACTGACCTGTCTTTATCATCGAAAAGAAACCTAGAACATATAAGATCTGTCCTGTCAAAAAAGCAATCAGGCCGAAAAGGAACATCTTGTCCTGAGGTAAGGCCAGAAAAACATCTCCACAAAGGCAGAGCAGCAATCCAGGCAGAATAAAGTGGTAATATACAGGTGTTGGATGGGGTTGAACCATGGCAGCAATGACAAACAGCGAAGAAAGAACCGCCTTGGAAGATAATATACCCTTTCGATCTCCCTTTTTTTCATAAAAAAGGAGTACAGGCAGCAGAACCGTCGCAACACTTATAATCAGGATATTCATCATTAGCTTCCTCGTTATCCCCTCTCCCCGAGGGGGAGAGGGGATTTGTCTGTAACGAT
>CAZKGS010000044.1:3797-12053 GCA_964552105.1 uncultured Syntrophaceae bacterium | reverse complement strand
ATCTCCATGAGACCTGCGGCAACGCGCAAACAAATATCTTCGAGGGCTTGGTATGTTATGGTCCGGCAACTACCCCCTTTCTTGAACATCATTGCCGGTAAATCTGCATACCCGGAAAAATTATTCAGGAGAGCCTGATTGAAATTCTTTGGCGCCATCAGAAACACCCCCCCCCTACTCATGATAAAACAATTCATCCCTGAATACGTAGTCTCGAAGGATCTGTGCAGGCGTAAATCGTGTCCCATGTTTGTTTTCCAGATCTTCCATCAGTGAAAGGATATTGTGAATCCTGCGATTATCCATGTACCTGAAAGGCCCCCCCATAAAGGGCGGAAACCCCAACCCGAAGACGGCACCGACATCTCCGTCCCTGGGTGAGCTTAAAATTCCATCCTGGAGACAGTGGGCAGCTTCGTTAATCATGACGAGAGATAGGCGGTTCTGAATTTCTTCTCTGTCGAACTTCTTTCGTTCGCTCCCGCCGAAGAATGAATAAATCTTTTCATTGATCTCTCTCTTTTTTTTCTTTTTCCGGGAAGATTGATCGTAACGGTAAAAGCCCTGATTGTTCTTCCGGCCCTTATAGCCGGCCTGGACGAGCTTTCCCATAGTTTCGCTCGGCTTCGCGCCTCTTCCGGCAAAGAGTGGTCCAAGGATCCTTGAGACGTGAGCCCCCACATCAATTCCTACCTCATCCAGAAGCGTAACAGGACCGACAGGAAAACCGAATTCCAGCATGGCGCGATCGATCTCTTCTATACCTGCACCCTCCTCGAGGAGGACAAGGGCTTCATTCATGAAGGGAGCAAGGATACGGGTCGTATAGAATCCCGGCCCGTCATGAACCACGATGACGGTCTTTCCCTGCTTAATTCCCACATCCAAAGCTGTTGCTGTAACCCAGTTAGCCGTTTTTTCCGTAACGATAATTTCCAGGAGTGGCATTTTGGGAACGGGAGAAAAATAGTGCATCCCTATAACCTGCTCCGGACGCTTTGAGGCTTCGGCAATACTCGCGATCGGGAGAGAAGACGTGTTGGTAGCGAAAATTGCATTCTCTTTAATAACGGCTTCCGTCTCTCTCAAGATCTTTTTCTTGAGATCGAGATCTTCAAAGACTGCTTCAATGACTATGTCTGCGTTTTCAAGGCCCTGATTTGTAATTGTGCCGTTAATCCTGCTGAACGCCAGATCCCTCTGAAAGGCTGTGAGACCCCCTTTTTTAACCTTTTTCCCTAAATCCTGCCAGATTGACTTTTCTCCCTTACCGAGAGCTTCGAAATCTACATCTTTAAGCACCACCTCCATGCCCTTGCTGGCACTCACATTTGCAATACCTGATCCCATGAGGCCCGCTCCCAGGATGCCGATTTTGTTAACCGGTCTTGCAAATTCTTTCAGGGGATTTTTCTTCAGTGCCGTCATGTTGAAAAAGATTCTGATCAGCTCATTAGCCTGAGGAGTCATAACGAGTTCCCCAAAATACTTCTCTTCTGCTTGAAGACCTGCTTTCATTCCCTTTTCCATACCCGTTTCAACACATTCTATAATCTTGAAAGGTGCCGGATAATTCCCCCGGGTCTTCTTTTGAACCATTTCTTTTGCTTTTTTATAGATCAGTTTACGGCCCAAAGGCGTGCTGTCCAGAGATCTTGATAAGATGGACTGCTTTTTCTTGCGCCTTACGGGACGACCTGCCAGATCAATGGCTGCCGATTTGGCCGCGTTGAGAAGACCGTAAGGATTGATCAGATCATCCACAAGTCCCATTTTTCTGGCCTGACGAGGATAAATGTTTTTACCCGTCAACATCATGTCCAGGGCAGCTTGTAATCCAATAAGGCGAGGAAGTCGCTGAGTACCCTCCCCGGCGGGTAGAAGCCCCAGTTTAACTTCAGGGAGGGCAAAAAACGTCCCGGGATCATCTGTGGCAATTCGGTAGGTACAGGCAAGAGCCACCTCGAGACCACCCCCCAGGGTTGCCCCATGCATAGCAGCTACAACGGGTTTCGGAAAATCGGCTATACGGTTTAAAAGGATATGCCCCCTGCGGCTCAGTGTTTCCGCCTTTTCCCGCTCAGGCATATAGACAAATTCATCAAGATCGGCGCCCGCAATAAAATTATCTTCTTTTCCGCTGATGAGAACAACACCTTTTATTTCATCATCTTTTTCAATCTGTTCCATGAACTCTTCAAATATGTCCAGGAGATCCAGTGAAATTTTATTTACCTTTTCACCGGATTGATTAAGCCATACAATGGCTACACCACCCTGTTTTTCGATCTTTGCATAGGTCATATGCTGTTCTCTCTTTCCAATATAATGGCGTTTCCAATTGCACCACCGGCACATGAGGCAATGAGCGCAAAGGTGCCATCTTCCCGAATAAGCCGGTTAGTTGCTGTTATAACCAATCGGCCACCTGTAGCTGCGAATGGGTGGCCGAATGAAAGGGACCCTCCCAGAATATTTAATTTTTCCAACGGGATTTTTCCAACCTCTTCGGACCGGCCCAATTTTTCCAAGGCAAATTGTGCTGAATCAAGACATCTTAAATTGGCCAGTACCTGTCCCGCAAAAGCCTCATGAAATTCAAAAACATCTATATCAGAGAGTCCCAATCCTGCCAAATCAAGGGCCTTCGGTACAGCATAAGCGGGACCCAGCAGCAGTTCCTCCATCGGATCCTGTGCGGTAAAAGTATAAGAGCGGATTGATACCTTCGGTGCATATCCGAGTGAAATCGCCGTTTCTTCGGACATGAGCATTACGGCAGAAGCCCCGTCTGTTAAAAATGAAGAATTGCCCGCCGTGATCGTGCCGTACTTTTTTTCAAAGACCGGCTTGAGACTTTTCATCTTCGCCGGAGAGGTATCACCTCTGATACCGTTATCTTCAATAACCGGTTTAAAATCCGGAGGGACCCGTACCGGCTCTACTTCACCCACAAAGTAGCCTTTCGCAGTAGCCCTGGCTGCGGCAACATGGGAACGGACAGCATATTCATCCTGTTCTTCCCTGCTTATCTTCAGACGAGCTGCGAGTCTGTCACAATCTTCACCCATTATCCGGCCTGTTGCATATTCAGCAATAGAAGGAATTTCCGGCAATAGATCCCTTGGGGAAAGTCCCCGCAGGAATTTCACATAATCGCGTACGCCTTTGTATTTCTGTGCTTCTATCAATTTATTTCTGAATCGTTTTCTATAACCGATGGGAATGTCGGACATGCTTTCCGTTCCTCCCGCAATAACAACATCGGCCTGGCCGGTTCTGATTAAGTCCGCACCTGTTGTAATCGCTAAATTGGAAGAAACACAGGCAAGGGTTACAGTAAAAGCAGGAATAGAAACAGGGAGACCCGCTCCAAGAGCTGAATCGCGGGCAACGTTAGTCGTTACCAGATTGGTAATTACGTTGCCCATAATCACCTGATCTACCTTATCCAGTTCAATTTTCGTCCTTGTTAAAAGTGCTTTAATAACCAGTCTTCCCAGATCATAAGAGGTAAGGTCTTTATATTCAGTACCTGCCCTTACAAATGGAATTCGACACCCGTCAACAAGAACCACCTTCCGACTATTGATCATCTCAGATTTCATTGTTTCATCTCTCTTAAAATTTCATTAATGCGTGTTTCATGTGATATTTTTCAATGTTATCTCATTCCCAACCTGACTGGAGATTCATGGATCTTCGGGTCAAGCCCGAAGATGACTACGGTTTTGATCAGTAAAATAACTTCTGATATCCACGGGACAGACCCAACGAAAATGCAGAATTTTGACAGGTGTACTTAACCAAACTTAACAAATTAATTTATGATTTATAGCAACACCCTCCTGTACGGTAAGGTGTACAATCATTACGGAATAAATAAACAGGATGAGAAAAGAGGCTTACAGCATTCTCTCTATTGATTTTTCATGCACGTATACTGGCGGAGAAAGGCGCTGAGGTCAAGCAAAATTTCAATTTAAAAAGGTTGTTGTTTGACGTATCCGCCCACGGACAAATCCCGCAATTATCGGAATCCATGCCATCCACCCTTTCCCCTTTTTCCTTGTTCCTTTAACCTTGTTCCTTTCTCCTTCTTCCTTAATTGGCGGATGATTACTTGACATTGACCGTTCCATCCTTTAAAAGCCAAGGAGCGTCAAAAAAGGTTGAGACGTTTGCAAAACTTGCAAGCGTCTCAAAACCCATCGTAGATGGATTTCATAACATGTTAATTTTAAAATAAAGTTCGAGGGGAGTCTGAGGGGTATCCCCTCAGAGTGAGACCTTTTGCAAAGGTCTCAGAGTACTAATCAGAAAGGGGATTTTATGGAGGTATTCAAATTGAATGAAATCGAAGCAAGGGAGTTGATTCCCGGCGGCGAAGTCAAATTTGCTCATTCCGAAAATATGACTTTGTCTTTCTGGTCATTCAAGGCGGGCACTCTTCTGCCCGAACATGCTCACCCTCATGAACAGATATTGAATGTAATGGAAGGAACTATTCAATTTTCAATAGAGGATGAAACTGAAATCCTGGAATCTGTTTCGGTTGTTGTTATTCCTCCTAATGTCAGGCACTCTGGCAAAACTCTGACGGATTGTAAGATTGTTGACGTGTTTTACCCGAAAAGAGAAGATTTTGCTTCATTAGACAAAAAATAGAGTTTAGAACCTATGATACTGGAAAAGACAGGAAAAATCTGCGACGGGCTTTATTCAATAGGATATCACTTTATTCCCTCATTTCTTATAATGAGTGGTCCCCCGGCTCTCTTTGATTCAGGGCTGACCATTGCTGGCCCCCGATACCTAGAAGACCTGAACGAATATTTAGGAGATGCAAACCGGCTCGGCTACATTTTTCTCACCCACTCTCACTATGATCATTGCGGCGCTGTTCCGTTTTTGAAAAGAAACATCAGTGGATTAAAAATCGCAGCGAGCAAGCTTGCAGCGGAAACTCTAAAAAAGCCCAAAGTGATAAAACTCATGCAGAGCCTTAGTGGTGATTACGAAAAGAAATTCAGAAAACAAATCGGCAATGAGGATATTTCCTTCGATTCCATTGAGATTGATATCACCCTTGAAGAAGGTGATGAATACAATCTGGGTGACGGCTGGAACATTCAGGTCATTGCAACCCCTGGACACACAAGAGATTCTATCTCCTACTATCTTCCGAAAATAAAAGCTCTTATCCCAGGTGAGGCCACAGGAGTTTATAACGACAATTACGACATCCAATCAGAATTCTCATCCAGTTATAATGATTATATAAATTCTCTCGAAAAGCTTACCAATCTGGACGTGGATATCCTACTGCTGCCCCATGTTCACATTTTGACCGGCGACGATGCCAGAGGCCATATTCAAAAATCACTGGAGAGTGCAAAGGTATTCAAGAAAAGAATCGATGTCTTTCTGGATCAGTTCAACGGTGATCAAGAGGCCGTTGTGAATGCAATTTTCAAGGAAGATTATGAAGACACCCAGGCTGTTATTCAGGATAAGAGATCCTTTCTCCTCAATCTGACGGCAAAAGTAAAAGCGGTAGCCGAAGGGAAATAAATCCTTGCCAAAACCACGATAATTTCCTATAAGAGTGCTGCTTTTTGGTGAAAAAAACCTTTTTGAAAGGAGTTTAACAGTATGAACATTTTGATTTTCGGACCAAATGGAAGTGGTAAAGGAACACAGGGAGCAATTGTTCAAAAGAAATTCGGGGTACCTCATATTGAAACCGGCGTGATCTTCAGAGAGAATATCTCCAAGGGTACAGAATTAGGCCAGAAGGCAAAGGGTTATATCGACAAGGGAGAGTTGGTACCCGATGAGATTACTATCCCAATGATCTTAAACAGGCTGAAGGAAGATGACTGCAAAACTGGATGGCTTTTAGACGGGTTTCCGAGGAATCTGGCCCAGGCGGAAGCGATGTACAAGGCACTGCAGGATGAAAACATGGATTTAGATTACGTAATCGAAATCCTCCTTGACAGGCAGACTTCCAAAAACAGGATTATGGGAAGAAGGCTGTGCGTCAATGATAACAATCATCCCAACAATATTTTCATAGATGCCATTAAACCGGTTGAAAAAGATGGTAAGCTTGTATGCAGAGTCTGCGGTGGTGAATTAACTGCCAGGGCCGACGATCAGGATGAGGCTGCCATAGACAAGAGGCATAATATTTACTATGACACTGAAACAGGAACAGTGGCCGGCATAAATTACTTCAAGGAAAGAGCTGTGGTAATTGGGGTAGATGGACTACCGGGTGTTAAAGAAGTATCTGACGACCTTCTGAAAAAAATAGGATAGAGGAAACTGACAAACAATCTGGCAAAAAGCCTTCCTTCTATATGGGAAGGCTTTTTTATCTAATTTCCATCCAGAAATGGCCCTTTTCCGCAATCTCTGCGTCAATCTCCGGGATTGTTTGTGCATAAAAGATCAATTATGAAAAATATACGTAATTTCAGCATAATAGCCCATATCGACCATGGAAAGTCGACCCTCGCCGATCGTATGATTCAGTACACAGGGGTAATTGCCGACCGGATTTTCAAAAACCAGATCCTGGATGATATGGATATCGAGCGTGAACGGGGAATCACCATAAAAAGCCAGGCAATCACCCTCCCCTACCGGGCGAAAGATGGTAAAGTATATTTCCTCAATCTTATCGATACGCCAGGTCATGTCGATTTTTCTTACGAGGTTTCCCGCTCCCTTGCATCCTGTGAAGGCGTTCTTCTTCTTGTTGATGCCGCACAGGGGGTACAGGCGCAAACGGTGGCAAACCTGTACATGGCCATGGAACACGATCTGGAAATAATCCCCATCATTAATAAGATTGATCTCCCCTCAGCAAATATAGAATCGGCCATGGAACAGATCGACTCTGAATTAGGATTGGATCCATACACTACCCTTACCTGTTCGGCCAAGTTAGGGACCGGGATAGAAGAGATACTGGAAGCAATTGTTCAGAAGATTCCTCCTCCGAAAGGAAGTTCAGAATCACCCCTGGCAGCGCTTATCTTTGATGCCAAGTACGACCCTTTTCGTGGAACGATAATTAACTGCCGCGTCTTTGACGGTACCATAAAAAGCGGTGACATTATCCGTTTCATGCATAACGAGACAACCTACAAGGTCGAAGAAGTGGGCAGCTTTCTAATTTCACGTCAAAAAAAAGATAAGCTTTCCGCAGGTGATGTGGGTTACATCATTGCCGGCTTGAAGACAGTTTCAGATGTAAATATCGGTGATACAATTACACTCGACAACAGGCCGTGCAATAAACCGTTACCCGGCTTTAAAGAGGCAAAGCCGGTCGTATTTGCATCAATTTATCCAATCGCTTCAGACGATTACGAAGATCTAACTGTTGCCCTGGAAAAATACGAACTCAACGATGCATCCTTCACCTATCAGAAAGACTCTTCCGTAGCCTTAGGCCAGGGGTTCCGTTGCGGGTTTCTTGGTCTGCTACATCTCGACATCGTACAGGAAAGACTGGAAAGAGAATACGATCTCTCAATTATTTTATCCGTTCCCAGTGTCAGGTACCGTTTTACGCTTAACAGCGGAGAAGTCGTATATATTGATAATCCTTCTTTCTACCCCGATCCCATGACTATAGACAAATCGGAGGAACCTTATATACGTGCTACCATGATGTTTCCCGAAAGATACCTGGGGTCGGTCATAAAGCTTTGCAGGGAAAAGAGGGGTGACAAATCAGAACTAAATTACCCGAGCCCGAGCCGTATAGAATTGAGCTTTGAAATGCCTCTCGCGGAGGTCATCTACGATTTTTATGATCGCTTAAAAACCATCACCCAGGGATATGGTTCTTTTGATTATGACATAATCGATTACAGGAAAAGTGACCTCGTCCTCCTCGATATCCTGGTCAACGGCGACAAGGTGGATGCATTGGCACAAATGGTGCACCGGGACCGGGCCCGCGCACGAGGTCTTCATACATGCGAAAAGCTAAAAGAAGAAATACCAAGGCAAATGTTTAAGATAGCCATTCAGGGCGCCATTGGCGGTCAGATCATATCGAGAACCACTATAAGCCCTTTCCGGAAAGATGTTACGGCAAAGTGTTACGGCGGCGACATAACACGAAAACGAAAACTCCTGGAAAAACAGAAAAAGGGAAAGAAACGAATGAAAATGGTCGGAGCAGTAGCCATTCCCCAGAGTGCCTTCATCTCTATACTGAAATCTGATCAA
>CAZKGS010000044.1:0-3697 GCA_964552105.1 uncultured Syntrophaceae bacterium | reverse complement strand
CTTATGAAGCCCGGACTTTACATACATATACCTTTTTGTATCTCAAAGTGTAATTACTGTAATTTCTATTCAGTAACCTCCCTTGATCTTGTCTCCGGTTTTCTTGAATCACTTTTTAAAGAGATGAGGATGTGCCGTGATCGGTTTGAAGTGTTTGACACCCTTTATATCGGAGGAGGTACACCCTCAGTCCTTCGCATAGAGCAAATTGAGGAGCTTTTAAAAAGGGCTAAAGATAATTTTGGTCTTTCACCGGATAGTGAAATTACCATAGAGGCAAATCCGGGAGATCTGAATCCGACTTATCTCGAATCTCTTCTTGATACGGGAATCAATCGCATCAATATCGGTGTCCAGTCTTTCAACAACGCCATTCTCTCTTTCCTCGGACGAAGACACACAAAAGAGGATGCTGTATCCGCCATAGAAAACTCCCGCTGTGCGGGTTTTGACAATATAGGCATTGATTTGATCTATGGCATCCCGGAACAGGACATGAACACCTGGATGAAAACCCTGGATCAGGCATCGAGTTTCAACCCCGAGCATCTTTCCTGCTACCAGTTAACCATCGAACCGAGAACACCTCTCGCCATGAGCTGCCGGAAAGGCAGGACAGCTTTACCCGATGAAGAGCTTCAGTATAATTTTTTTATAAAAACTTCAGAAAAGCTGGAAGATGCAGGATACACCCACTATGAGGTATCAAATTTCGCCAGAGGCATTATGTTCGCATCAAGACATAATCAGAAATACTGGGATCATGTACCCTATCTCGGCCTCGGACCTTCGGCCCATTCATTTAAAAATAATAAGCGCTGGTGGAACCACAGATCTCTTCTTAAATACATTCAAGATACAGAAAAAGGGGAACCTCCCGTTGAAGAGGCAGAATGCTTGACAGAAGATCAATTACGCATGGAGGCCCTTTGCCTCGGTCTGCGTACGAAAAAAGGAATTAATCTTAGTGATTTCAGAAGAAAATATAATTATGACCTGTTAATCGAAAAGAAAGAAATTATTGGCAAACTAATGGATGAAGGTCTTGTTGACATCGAAAATGGCTGTTTATATCCTTCACGATGCGGCCTCGCCGTGGCTGACAGCTTGTCCCTTATATGAGAGAATATCATTTAATTTAAGGAAGTATCTCTCGACAGGGGTTGTTTTCCCCAGAACTTGTTTTTTCCTTTGACATTCTTGCATACTTGAAATAAGGATTAAACCAATTTGCCCAGCAAGGTCCGATCTTGCCCCGTATCAGGAGTATAACATGAAAAGAGAGTTTGACTGGTTTGATAAACCCGACAACCTTAAAAGATTAAGGATATTCAGTTACATTATACTTGCAGTAAGTGTTCTGGCAGAGTTTCTTATCCCCAGCCATGCTGTTCATCACCCGTGGGATAAAATCCCTGGGATATACGCGTTATTTGGATTTGTCATCTGCGCAGTAATGATCATTGTTTCCAAATTGTTAGGCCAATACTGGCTGAAAAGGAGTGAAGATTATTATGACAAGTAGCCTGCTTCCTCCTGCCTTAATATTTCTTGTCGGGGCACTTATACTTCTCGTCGTTAAAGGAAGGGCGAAACAGTTCCTTATCCTTTTTATCCCGGCAGTGACTTTCATTTACGTTATTAAGTTGGCCCCTGACGCGTCACTGACTTTCCATTTTCTGGAATACAAGTTAAATTGTCTTCACGTTGACAAATTAAGCAAGGTTTTCGGATATATTTTTTGCATCGCCGCATTTGGAAGTTTTCTCTTTGCTGCCCATATTAAAGGAAAGCTGGAGCACTTTTCGGCTCTTATTTACGTAGGAAGTGCCCTGGGAGTTGTTTTTGCGGGAGATTTTTTCACTCTGTATATCTTCTGGGAGTTTATGGCTGTAGCTTCAGTCATGCTTATCTGGGCGAGACGAGAAAAGAAATCTATAGATGCAGGGTTCCGGTATATTCTTGTTCACATTGTGGGTGGACTTGTTCTTCTGGCGGGGATCTTGTTACATGTTCACAATACAGGCTCTCTGGTAGTTGGCCGTATCCAGTCTCATGACCTTGCCTCATGGCTTATTTTATTAGGTTTCATGCTGAATGCCGCGGTTCCACCATTGTCAGCATGGCTTTCCGATGCATATCCTGAGTCAACCGCTACAGGGGGTGTATTTCTTAGCGCATTTACAACTAAAACTGCTGTGTATACACTCCTGCGCGTCTTTCCCGGCTGGGAGATCCTGATATGGCTCGGCGCCATAATGACAATCTACGGAATCATCTTCGCCATTATGGAAAATGACAGCAGAAGAATCCTTGCCTACAGCATTATAAATCAGGTAGGTTTCATGGTATGCGGGATCGGCATTGGTACGGCCATGGCCCTCAACGGAGCCGCTGCTCATGCCTTCGCACATATCATTTATAAAGGGCTTCTCTGGATGTCTGCCGGATCTGTCCTTTACATGACCGGTAAAACGAAATGTACGGAACTCGGTGGTCTCTACAAGACAATGCCCCTGACTCTTATCTGTTGCTCCATTGCTGCAGCTTCTATATCCGCCTTCCCTCTGACGAGTGGATTTACCACTAAAACGATGATCCTTGAGGCAGCGGTGAACCAGCACCTTACTATTATTTACATTCTTCTCGAAGCAGCATCAGCCGGTGTTTTCCTTCATGCAGGGATCAAGTTTCCCTATTTCGTTTTCTTTGCAAAAGACAGCGGATTGCGGGTATCAGATCCGAAAATCAATATGCAGTGGGCCATGGTATTTTTTGCTTTTTTGTGTCTCCTGATAGGCATCTATCCAAAACCACTTTATAACATTTTGCCGTATCCTGTCGATTATCACGCATACACAGGCATGCATGTTATAAGGATGTTGCAGCTGCTCTTCTTCTCAGGATTGGCGTTCTTTGTTCTTCTGAAACTTTTAAAAAGGACAGAGACCATTACCCTGGATACTGACTGGTTCTACAGAAAAGGATCAAAACTTCTTGTATACGTCTTTACGGGGATATCAAGTGGTATAGCAAGCTTTTTTGACTATATCTTTATCAGACTTCTTCCCGCAAAGTTGTCCGCCTTCAGCAGAAGACCCATCATAGGGCTGATGGATATGTATATGAGTGCTACGGGGAGGGAAAATCCGGGCGCAAAATGTTTAATCGGAGAGCGCAAACCTGAATTGGTGAATCTCGTTCCTGCAGGGGTCCCCGTACTTATTGCTGTTGCGTTTCTATCTCTTCTCGCCTTTTTATTCATGAAGTGAGAGTTCAGTCGTCAGTCTAAAACTGACGACTGAACTCTTATAGTTTTCACTATTTCACATATTTCTTTGCATAGTCCCCAAGAGATTTATACAACTCTTCCAGGTTTGAATATGCACTCCTGTAAACAGGATATAGATCATTATATATCCCCGTATTGCCGAGGTCAGGTTCAAAGGTTTTTTCAATCTTTATAAGGCTGGTAGCGTCTTCATAGCTGTTCCATATTCCTGCCCCTACGCCACCCATTATTGCCGCTCCTATAGCTGTCATCTGCTGGGGTGATGAAAGTCTGGCAAACTTTATACCATTCACATCAGCATAGATACCCATCTTGGAACTCGTTTTCAGATGGGTTGGTCGTACGCTTACTCTTCAACAGCTCTCTGGAAACTGATCTCATTTCCAGATACTACCGTGTTATATA
>CAZKGS010000043.1:12463-13656 GCA_964552105.1 uncultured Syntrophaceae bacterium | reverse complement strand
TGTTCGGGGAAAGCATCGGCGTATGGAACCCGCCCAGCGCTCCGGCGCCTTCGGATTTCATGAAGAGTTTGGAAGTTGGAATGTACGATTTCGTCAAATACTCTTCCAATCCAAGGTTTGCATCCCCGGCATCGTTCTTCTTCGGAAGTTTTTTATCGTCCAGGAATACAATTTCTCCCGTTTCCGGGTCAATACTCGCAACTTCCAGAACATCAGCCTGAATATATTTCATATTACCTTCCGCCGGGACGGCGTGTTTCATGACGAGCATTGCTGTTTGATTTGAAATCTTCTCGGAATTCCATCCAGCCTTTACCTTCGCTGAATTTGCCTTCTCAACCTTCATCGCATCGGCGTGTTGCTGTTCAAGGTTGGCCTTCAGCACTTTCCACTCACCTGCTTCGGCAAGGCGATCATTTTCGAGTGCCTGAAGTTTGGTTACGGCCTCCGCATACTTATCGGGGTCAATGTCTTTGAATTGTAGAAGCTGAGTTTGCAGAGCCTCCTTTTCGGCGGCAAGGTTTCTGTTGTTGGTTCTAAATTCATCCAATTTGGCCTTGGGAACGAAACCAGCCGGGACCCACTGACCGTCTTTTTCTTCGTAATGCTCTCGGATTCCTTCGGGAATCTCTTCTTTTGTTTTGTACGTTAGGAACATAGATTTTCCTTTCTTGTCGCTATAATTTAGTTTTAATGATTTGTCAAGTTATTTTTTTTCGCCTTTCTTCCTTCCCTTTCTTCAAACTGTATTCCGTTGTCTCTTGGGTATGGAGTTGTATGGTCGTGTTCGCCTATCCAGATTTCCAGAGTATTTTTGCATATTTTTACTAACTTTTTGCAACTATTTGCCTTTGTAACCTACTGATATTACTTACGTTTTTATTATAGCACTTTTTATTTCAGTTTTTTTGACTTTTTCTGCGTAACTTACTGAAACTATTAGCAAAAAACACTTGATTTAAGCGTACTTTATTATGAGTGCATATGATTACATTAGATTCAAAAAATGTATCAACACAGGCCATCCTCGTAAGGAGCTTTTGACAATGATATTAAACACTTATCGTTTTTCTTCGTCCTTTTCGTGATAATCGCCGAAAGATACCTTTGCAGAGGCTTTGCCTTCTTTTACCATTTTCCTAAGCTCCTCAACCTCTTCCGGCGTCTCTGGTGTATAAAACTTTGATTTTCCT
>CAZKGS010000043.1:9586-12363 GCA_964552105.1 uncultured Syntrophaceae bacterium | reverse complement strand
CTGTTCTGATTTTCATTTTCTTACCTCGTTATAACCACATACTCCAATTGTTCAGGATATTTAGGATCATTCCACAATTTATGGTAAGTTAAAATGTCCTTGCTGTCAACTTCCCTCTCTATAACTTCGTAACCGTTGAAATGTTTCGCCATTTTTTTGTCGGTAGTCCATGACGATAGAACCGATTCTGTGGTTATTTTCGTTTGGGTTCCCCTGTATAATGTTATTTTCTCAATACCTTCTTTCTTTAGCGCTTCTTGCGTTTTCGAGTAGAGTTCTTTGATGTATTTTTTGCCATCTCTCAGATCTTTCGGATTGAAATAATAATCATATTCTCTATAAACAAACCCTTTCCCTTTCAGAAATTCTGTGTTTGCAATTTCCTGCAATAATTGAGCGCCAGTTGATCCAGATTGTTTTTGCCATCCCTGTAGTGTTTTGACTTCTAATTCTTGATACCTCTTTTCAGCTAACTTCTTAACCGCACCAGACGGGCCTCCCTTCTTAACTTTTTTGGATTTTACTTCTTTGATAAGTTCTGCAATTAATTTTTGTTTCCCCTCTTTGGTAGTCATGTTCCCCAGAGAGACTTTGCCGCTCTTCCACAATTTATACCTCCCAGGCCCCAATATCTGACTTTGTATCTCTGGTGTTTGGGTTTTCAGGAAATCTTCGTAAGTTCCCAGGAATCTACCAACCGAGATAACGCCATCCTTTCCGCCCACTTTTCGATAGACTTTCCCCGTGGATACCTCGATCCCTTCGCCTCTGATTGTCCAGGGACGATAGCTTTCCTCTATCTCGTCAATATCAAGGCCCATTTCGCGAAAGGTTTTGGTTACCATCTCAGGGAAACATCGGCAATTATGAACAACGACGCCCCTTGCAACATACGATTCATCTTCTTCAACACTCAAATTGAATAATGATCGATTCCCCCTTAATTTCGTTTTCGTGACTTCTGTTACCAGCCACGGGACTGTTTCGTACTTTTGCGTATATGGAATCAACTTATTGCATCTTGCACAACGATTTGCCATTAACATAATGTAATTGCCGGGCACGCAATCCCCTGCGGCTTTCCACCGCTTCATTTCCTGTCCTGGAATACCCACTTGCACCATATGATTTGAAGTCATAGAAATTCCTTCAAACTTTTCAAATTCAATACGAACCGTTTCCGGCGCCATTTGCTTTGACCGCGGAGTTGCATACACTTTCCTAAATCTATTTTTATGTGTGAGTACTAAATCCCCTATTTTTACATCACCTATGCCCTTCCATCCCTTAGACGTATAAATGGGAACTTTTTTAGAAAGAAAACAGCGGGGGTGAGCGGGCATTGCGGGCCCTTCACCTATTTTGTACACAAGCCCCTTCGAATCGAGTGAATAACATTGTACGCAAGTCCTATTTTCCGCTGTTGAATTCCAGGCCCACCCCTTCACAATATCCGCGTTAGCCTTCGCCACGTCCTGAGCGGCATTTACGTTTATCGATTGCACGTAAGTTTTTGTCAGCGCTTCAACGTCATTCCCCAGGCCTCTAACCAGGGTGCCATCGAAACGCTTGATCATATCCTTGTAGCTTTCACCCTTTAGCATCCCGGTCATGATCTCTGATTTTATCGAATCCTGAATATTGGTATCGAAGGTTGATTGTACCCACTCGTTTAATTTCTTACCGCCGATTGGTGTGTTTATCATCGAATGGAGTTGTGCGGCTGAAACTGAAACGGGATTGAAGTTAGGGATCTTGCCATCAAAAGACATTATGCTGTTGTGTGTTGTGTATGACGCGGCGCCGGCGGAGGTCGCAACCTGTTCTATTTCGCCGGTGATTTGTGCCTGAACTCCCATTGATACGTCTTGAAGTTCTGTGCTCAGTGCGTCAAGCCTTTCTTTGGTGAACTTCGATGTGGGCTTTATTTGCTGAAGTTTTGTGGTTATTTCTCGTCTGGCACGTTCAACACTTTTGTTAATTTCCTTCAGCGCTTCATCGGTGTATTGGTCAAGTTTATATTGCCACTGCGTATTCCTCACCAGTGGGATAAGTTTCTGGATCTCTTCCGGGGATAGTTTAGTTTTACTTTTTGCCATAAATCAAGTAAAATTCTCTGCATGTCTAAAGTTATTCAATTTGTTGTTTGGAACAAATGGCGCCGGTGGAAATTAACTCAGCCAGGACCACCCCCTGGATGGAAACCAAAGAAGAAAGGTAAGAAACAAAACTCACCGGCACAACATTAGTGCCACCTGCTCGTTAAACCCTACCCTTATCAGGGCGTCATATTTTGCCTTGATGAGAGTCGCAACGTAGAATTGCAATTCTACCTGAATGTCAATTGTTGCTTTCGCGTAAGCCAGTTCATCGGCAATCTTCGCTTTCCGTATGTCCACGTCTGGCTTGCCTTTTATGTCTCCCTTGAATTCTGCCATCGTGATAACTCTATCTTTCATGCGATCAGATCTTCTCTAAATATTATATATGGCACGCAACTTTCCCCCACATTGCCCCCGCCCCCTCAATCGCTTATTACAGTGACCGTCTTCGGGTGGCCTCGCCCTGCATGGATCTACACTATTTCCATGAAGCGTACTCGTCATTCGAGTCCAACCGGAGATGTTTTCGCTTTGGTTGCTACTCACTAGAATGTGTTCTCCTTCTGCCATATTTTATTTTGCCTTTCTCAATCTACTCTTGATCTTATAGAAATCCTAGCTCTTTCATCCTTATCGCAGAATCACAAACAAGCCGGTCATATCGTATCTTACATT
>CAZKGS010000043.1:7702-9486 GCA_964552105.1 uncultured Syntrophaceae bacterium | reverse complement strand
TTGTGTCAAGATAAACATAATATAACCTCGACTCTTTTGCATCACTCCAGAGTACCCGCAAGATTCGCTAAGTTTGGATTATTCCTCTGGCCAACGATCCGGTCTTCCGCGATGGCTTCCTTTTCTTCTTCGATTGTACGACCGGTCTGCAATGTTTCGCCCTGTTGGAGATTATACAGGAATGTCTCGACGCTCATTTTCCCGGACTGAACTACTTGCAGTAGTGCGGTGATATCCTGCGCGCTCAATCTGGTTGAAACGAAGTCCTTGTTGACCGTAACCTGACACGCTGTTTCGGGAATTCCTACCCAGAATCCTATATATTTCAGGACTTGAGTGACCCCCGCTTCTATGTTCCCTGCGATATCGGATAGTGTAGCCGAATCCCCGCTGGATCTGAGACGTACTGTTTCCGCCGCCTCGACACCAGGTCTTTGCTCTTCAAGTAGTCTCGCACCGGCAACGGCCATCTGGCTTTCAAGTCTATCAAGGCCACGTTCAATCTCAGCTAATCCCTGTCCCCCGGTCTGAAGAAACCACGATTTAGCATTTGGGTCATCTGAATGATATGACGCCCCAGGTCCTAATGGTGTCTTCTGTCCTTTCTCAAAATCAAAACCGGCAAAACATGGAGTAGGAAGACCGGTAAAATTCAGGGCGTATTGATACGCTACTGTCAATCGCCAATGGCCTTTGAGGATATTCAAAAGGTCCAAAAGAGGCGGGCGGGATGGCGCTGGAACATTTGACGAAGATCCGAAGAAAACAAAAGGGATGAATTCAAGTCTTTTGCCTTTGTACGTTGGCTCTCTGGGGTTTGGAACTTCAGGCGTCGATTGAACTGGAATCCATCCCTCGTCGTTGGGACCTTTTTGGTAGACCGTAACAAGGTAATACCCTCCTTTGATTTCCAGCTTTCTACGCTGTTCTATGGGCTTTGTCTCTCCCGGATTCTCCGTATCAACAATTTCAACCATTTCTTTCAGTAGAATTTCCTGATCTATCCCTACGCTGCGTATTGAGGGCCAATCCAGAATTGATAAGGCTTCATAAACTGCAATGTAAGGATTTTCCTTCTCGTCCATGTCTACCAATGCCCCATATCTCCCGTATCCCAGGACGTTGTCACAGGCTTCCCGGACGAAATCATTAAAAGAAGCACCGTCAAGCATAACAGAATCGAGGATTTTCTTGCCGTTCTCCGGAAACTGGATATCTATGGGCTTTCGGAGGATCGCTCCTTTAAGGCCCTGCCTGGTGCGCTGTAGAGCATTGAATAGGATTCCAAAGGCTACGTATTGCTCGTATAGTTTTTCTTTTCCGCTTTGAGATTCAAGGCGTGGTGTATATCGTTCCCTTTCCTGTTTCACCCGTCGCTCCCCCGCAAAGAAGTCGCTCAAATCTTGATAATCCTCTTTATACTTGTCAAATGCTTTGTTCATTTTCACCTCCTTTCGTTCTTAATCGTTGTTCGTAGTTTACTCTGGATCGAAGACGCCCTCAAATGTGACTGTCTTACCTTCGGGACAACCCGGCACGCACCAAAGCATATCCCTTGGCATAGTCAACGAGTAGGTTTTCGGCATCTCAAACTCTTCAATCGGTATGCTGAGGAGCTTTTCGAGGTCTTCCTCCGCATCTCTCCACTGTGCCTCCGCTGTCAGATAGTGCTGTTTCAATGTAGCTTCCTTCTCGACTGCCAATCTTATTTTGGCCGTGGCATAGGCCTTTTTCCTGGCCTCAAGCTCTGCCTTGTCTTTCAAATCCATTTCTTTCTTAAGGTT
>CAZKGS010000043.1:0-7602 GCA_964552105.1 uncultured Syntrophaceae bacterium | reverse complement strand
CTCCGCCCGATTGATAGCAGCTTCCAATTGTATCTTCAGGATTGAGTTCGCAAGTTTAAGTTCTTGCTCCACTATCTTTGCTTCACAGACTTCAAGGTTCGAGTATGCAGCAAGGCGTTTCTCATACTCTTTTACTTTTGCGCCCAAAGATTCCACATCTTTTACTGTTGTCGCCGGCAGCTTTTCCTCAAACATTCTTCATCTCCTCTCGTTTATGGCAATCAGTAAATTGACCGTTCATGACTCCCCTTTCTTTGTGTTTTTTTCTCAACTTTAAACAACTTTACTGCCTCTGTAACTACTTAACTTTATTACTCTTTTTTGCGTGCGCTTTTCACTTTCTCCCATTTTCATCTTTTCTGCGCCAACATACTGAAATCATTAACAAAATACCTTCGATATAAGACTACTTTATTTTTAGTGCATACATACATATCAACTTCCCGATAAGTGCGCCCACAAGCTAAATACGGGCGTCGGTTTCTTCAATGATTTCAACATAACTCGCTTTCCCTCGATATTCTTCAATTAATTTCATGATGCTTCCTAAATTCCCAGGCTTTACCTTGATTTTCCTCCGGGACAGAATCACCCGAGTATACCCCGGACTTTTCCCGATCAACTTCGCGATGTCCTTCGCTGTAATTTTTATCATGCTAATATCGTACCGAATCTTTTGCAACAAGTCAAGTTATTTTACCATACAGTTTCTGAAATTGAAGAGCGCCCCTTGATGGGGTATTCGATATCCGTGAAGTATCGCAAGGCTGTCGTTATGTGCTGATACTTGCTTTCTGCTTCCTGAAAACTCGAACCTGCCTTTAACTGCGTTAATTTCAACCCTTTATCGCCATATTTACACTTTACTGCATTAACAAAAAACGTTCTTTCGCCAGCGGCGTTTAGTATCTTTGCCCTCAAGGTGCTTTGACTTTCTTTTATCGGCCTGTAATTATGGGCGGCTTTCACCTGGACTCTGAAACCATTTGTTTTAAGTATTTTCTCAATCTGCATATAATCCGACTGGTGCCCATGCTTTTCGCCATGATGTCCCTGCGCATCTCCGTAAATGTAGACCATTGAACTCTTATAGTCCTTGAATCGTTCCACAAATTCAGTAGCGGTGTTCTGAGCAACTGCACTTTCCAACACTATTTCATCCACCATGTAGATTTTATCCCCATCAACCTGTAATACGGCTGAAGACAAAGGGGTAAAGTTGAAATCGTGCGCCCATATTATATCTTTCCCAGGGTCGAGCACCCTGTCTGTGTGGTTGTCATTGGAATAATCGGCATATACTCTACCCTTAACATTTTCAAATGTCCCAAGGTATTCTTGCCTGAATAGTCTAGGGTCCATTGTGCGCTTGGCGTCTTCAATCTCTTCAGCATCAATGATATCTGATGAAGGCCAGTTGTAAAACTTCCAGTCTGGATGTTCGTCACTCTTTGCGATTTCTGCCAAATCATAGAAATGATTCACACCTTCCGGGACTCCAAACAGCCAGCACCATGTATTCTCCATGCCTTTTGTTGAGAATAATGGTCTTAAATGTTCATCCCATATATCAGACTTACAGTTCGCAATTTCATCAACACCACCACCCTTCCAAGGCAGGCCCTCTATACGTTCTGGTCTGTCTAAGCCTATTACATATATTTCTGATTTGTTTTGAAGGTAGATTATTAGGTCTGATTCGGATGGACGTTTGGACATTAACAATGGTGGTACCATGTCTTTAAGATCACGCCAGAATAGTCTTTTAGCTTGATCCCTTACCGGTGCCGCGGCGAAGTACATACCGGGATAACGCATAGCCTCAGTTACTACCTTGCGTTTGAACCTTTCGCTTTTCCCGGATCTGCGACCTGAGTTGCACACCTTAAACCTGATATCATCATCCCTCAGTGCTATTTGTACGGGGTGCGGTATCAGTGGATAAGTCAGCCGCCTCGGCAGCTCTAAAAGTGATGTTTTCCCAGTCAATGCCTTTCTCTCCTACATTTTCTACTTTGTCTGCTTGCCCAAGGTATTGCTTCCCCAAAAAAATGAGCATTGTACAATTTCCGCTAAGCGCAAGCTTAACCTGCGCCTCTGATATCGCCATTTTTAAGTGTGTTGACGCCTTTTTATAAGCCTTGCAAAATTCAGAGTCTGTATCCTGCATCTGTCGTCTAATCGTATCGACTGAACACTGGAACCAATCCGCCATAGTTTCGTATGTAGCTCGAAACCTTCCCAACAGTTGAACGTGCTTTATATCAAACTCTATCTTTGGTCTGCCTACTTTAGCCATAATTTACACTTAATATATTGATTTTTATATGATTAGCTATTGCCTTCATCATGTTTGGTGGTACGCTGTTGCCTATGCGAGCCAGTTGTTGATCAAACTTCCCTGTCGTCTGGAATTTATCGGGGAATGACGCAAGCCGTTTCAATTCCCCTACACTCACATAACGCTTTCTGTTTGGATGACCGACGCCAGCCGCCGCAATCCAGCTTTTTGCAAGCGTGCATGAATGACGATCCCATGCTAGAAGTTTGAATGATGCCGCGCTGCCCTGCGTTCCTTTGTGCCGCATGAATGCTCTCAAAACGTGTTGATAATTGAAATTTCCAGCATCCATTTCTTTTGCCGCCGCAATCAGCCAATCGGGGAACGGTTTACCATCCATATCCTTGCAACCGCCAAACGCCTCCCGCACCGTTACAGGCCTCGTCTGCGGCTTCGGGTGGCTCGGCTCAATCCCCAAGTCATTTCGCACGCCGATGATGATTACCCGCTCGCGGCTCTGCGGCACGTTGAAATACATGGCATTCAGGACTTCCCCACGCGCCCGGTAGCCGCACGCCCTCAATTCGGCGATGATGGTCAGATACGCCTGCTTCATGTAGCCCTTGACCATGCCGGTTACGTTTTCCATCACAAACGCGCGCGGCTGCAACTCGCGAATCAGGCGGGCATACTCTTTGAAAAGGCTGTTGCGCGGGTCGTCAAACTTGCGCTTGCCCGCCGTGCTGAATCCTTGGCACGGTGGCGATCCGTCTAACACGTCAAGCTCACCCGGCTTGATGCCCGCCAGTCCCATGCACTCCGCGCCAGTCAGCTTTGCAATGTCACCATGATAGACAGGCACATCGGGGAAGTTAAGGCGGAAAGTCTCAACTGCGTTATCATCCCATTCGACGGCCAGTAATTCCTTGAACCCTGCCATCTGATAACCTAGGCTTGAACCACCGCACCCGGCAAAGGTACTTATGACAGTTGGGCTTACCACCGAAATCCACATTTAGGACATTCATTTTCTGTATCATTCATTGCACTTTCATCAATGCCTTTGTTTTCTCCTGGTACTTCAAAATCTTTAAATATATCATTCAACTCAATCTCATCAAAACCCAGCAAATCCATATCGAACCCGTCCATATCAAGCTCTTTTACAATGTCAGTCAATCCGTCAAGCTGAAATTCTCCGCCATGCTGATTTGCAGCGACATTTGCCGCTTTCTCTTTCTTTTTCGACCAGTTAACCTCTCTGTAGACCCACCTGCCGAATGGCGTTTCGACGTATCCCTCTGCCACGGTTCCCATGTTGTCGGTGGTGTCTTTCTTGATAACTTCCCATTCAGGGTCGAGGTTCTTAATCCTTTGATGGCCTCCGATCAGATTACCGGTTTTTCTGTTAAAGATAATGCCACTCAAGTCTCCGTACTCGTGCATTGACTTATCGAGCATGTTCAGTTTTTCATCTGTTATTTTCCGAGGGTTATATGGGGCGGGCTTTAGGTCTTTGATTTTCATTCTACCTCTCTGCACTCCCTCCTAAATAGGGGCGGTCCCCCGGACTATCCGAGGGACCTACGAAAAGGAGAGAAGCAAATATGAGCACAAATAATATCTGATATGTTTTGATTTGTCAAGTTTTTATCATCCTTCAATTTATCTTCACAATATTTGCAACTATTTTTCACCTTTTTTGTAACCCACTAACATTATTCACCTTTTATTTTAATTATTTTTACATTATTTGCTTTATTTTGTATTATTTACTTGACAAAGGTGTTTGGTTCTGATATTCTTTAATCAACATTGAGACAGAATCTTTCACAATCAAATAAACACATGAGAACTTTTCAAAGGAAGCAATCAGGGGTAGTCTGATGAGGGACTTTGAAACCGGATGGCTCAGAAACTTTATTTCATTTGTCTGTTTTGCTCCCAAGTAGAACAGGTTAATCAAATAAAGGGGAGGTAAGGAACGATGACAAAAAACAAAAGAGCTCAAGGATGTTGTTGGTGCGGCAAGCTTCTGCAATCAGGAGAAGGAAATTTGATGTACGTTGATGAAGAGTCTGAAAACCTGGGATTCGGGCCGATGGGATGGACTGGATGGATCGTTTCATGTTCAGACAAAGGCGCATGTGATGCCCGACGTGACGAGGCCAGACAAATCAGAGCCGCAAGAATAGCAGAGGAGAAGCGTATTAACGAGCTGGAACATACCCTGTTCTCCGATGGCGAATATATCATGGGGAAAGAACCCTTCACCGTGGACGGGATCGAATACGAGCGAGAGGAAAAAGGTTGGACTATATACGGAAGCGGTACCCGGTACGTAGTCCAGGAAGAGCATATCTGGAAACTGGAAAACAACGGCATGGACGGAGACGACTGGAGCAGAAACAATATCAGAACTGGTGGAGCCGGTGCAATAGGAACCCGCTTTCAGAAGACAGCGGAACGCCTCACTTACCTGAACGAACACGCAGAAAACATGACAGAAAAAGAGGCGAAAGAAAAAGTCGAGAGGGAGAAAAGAGAAGTGGAAAGAATTGAACGCATTAAGGAAGGACTCGCGCGCATGCTGGCCCGCTCGACATGGGAAGAGTTGGAAGCAAGAATGAAAAAAGCGAACGTCAAGAACTTCTGCCCCCGTGAATTGGCCGTGAATGGAAGACAGACAGTATCGCTAACTATAGAAGAGGCAAAACAAATTATGGCGGCGTAACTTTAGTTCCCCAGGTCCCTCCACTCCCAGGTGGGGGGAGTCGGAAAACTAAAAAAGGAGGTAAGGGAAATGATATCAAGAAATAATTACGGAGAAATTACAGGGCTGAGGGATAGCGAACACGAAATCGAAGTAAACCGCCTCATAAAATCATGTGTGACAAGGGGAGCGTTACCTAAATCCTACGACACTATTTGCTTCGACCGCAAAGGCCGAGCGGAAGGCGACGCAATCCACCACGAAATCTACGACGTGAGGCCCACCCCATTTGCGATCCTGCTATGTGTCCGGGAAACTAAGGGCAGCAGATATGGCGTGCGGACAGTCTCAAAATCCTATTATATCCTGAAACGCCACGGCAAAGGCGCCACGTGCAAACCGGCAAGCAAGGCAATAGCCGCAAAAGCCGCAAAACAGGCGGGGGATGCGCTGGGTATTGCCATCGACGTTTTGGAGGGGAAAGCCTCCCTGAAATCTCTGCGCCCCTGCCAGGATGGAATCGCCTATAAGAAAGTGGCGGTAACTCCAGAGGGACTCGCGTCGGTGTATGATGATAGCCCCTGGACCATTGGAGTTGAGCGTTTTGATAGAGCATTACGGGATCACAACGGTGGCCTGTATGTCTATCCTTCGGCTGCACAGGCGGAAAAAGCGCCATTTCCGGATTCGTCCGTCAACTCCGACGCTGAAAAAGTAATCGTGAAATGCCTCGTTTCCGGCACTTATTGCAGGTACGGAGAAAAACTGGCATTTTCCCGAGCTACCCCTGTTGAAATAGTTTAACTCCTACTCTATCCCCCTGAACAACATACCGGGGGGATACGGGAGTGGTTAAAAAATAACAGGAGGTGTTTTATGGGAAGACCCGTAACAGGAAGAAACACAAAGAATCTGTCAATCAGCCTTGATAAATCATTGGTTGAACAGATAATAGAGCTGGCCAAGAAAGAAGGCCGGTCCAAATCTAACATGGCCGCAACTCTATTAAGGGAAGCGGTCGAAAAGAGGGCAGAATGACTTTAACCTACGTTATTGAAATCCCCGATAAAGATATCGAGATGATCGAAAGGCAGTGTAATGATATCTCCGGGGGTAAGGTTGGCTATGGCGAAATTATCGAGGATGTCATGAAAGAGGCGGTCAAGAAAATCTCTGTCAAAGGCCGAATCCTGTCAACGAAAGTTGATAAATAGCTACTGAGGAGGAAAGAGAAATGAAAACATACATCGTGACAAATGGGGGAGGAACGGACGTGATCGGCGGAATGGCGCAAGATGGGTACGGCGTCCCGTTCGATGATCTGCCTGGCATCGCGCAGGCGGCGATACGTGACGGATCATACCAATATACCAAACACACACAAGTCACGTCCCATTTCGACCAGATCGAGATGGACTATTACGTGAGAGAGGAATAGCGATCATTAGTTCCCCAGGTCCCTCCACTCCCAGGTGGGGGGAGCCGGACAACTAAAAAGAGGAGGATTAACTCCTACTCTACACCTCGGATTGTCGGGGGTGTACGGGAGTGGTTAAAAAACTTAAGGGGGAGAAAATGCAATATTTTGAAGGCATCACCACACTTTTACTTTTGAAAATGAAATACAGGGAGCTTTGCAAAGTCCATCACCCGGACCTGGGCGGGAGCACGGAGATAATGCAGGCCATAAATGTGGAATACGAGGAGGCACTGCTACACGTACACAACCACAAAGGGGAAAATCTGACACCCGATGACATCACGATCGAAAAAGATTTGATGGAAGCGGTCAATAAAATCGTGGCGCTCAAAGGTATCGTCATCGAGATCACAGGGCGCTGGGTCTGGGTCACCGGGGAAACGAGGCAGTATAAAGACTATTTTAAGTCTATCGGTTTTTGGTGGGCCCGCAAAAAAGCCGCCTGGTACTGGAGACCGCCCAATGCCAAATCACATAACCGTAGGCCTGTACCGCTTGACCAGATAAGATCAAGATACGGCTCAGTAAATATCGGAACGGTCGATCGTGAGGCTTTAGCATAACAGAACATTAACACGCCCCTTGTAACTTTTCAAGGGGAAGAAAGGGGAACGGGAATGGTAAATGATCTGGCAGTAGAAATGGAATTGACGCGGGTGCTTTTTAATAAGGTTACGGAGTTGAAAAAAGACAACGAGGCGCTGAAGGTTGCCATGCGGGGAGCTGTGGCAGCACTGACGCAAAACAAGACATACCCATGCGATATTGACCTGGCGAAAAAGTGGCTTACGGATGCACTATCACTTGCCAATGAACCACCAAAACAGTAACAAAGTCTTGGCTTTATGTCAAGCAGAAAGGTAGAGAAATGGAGTACGTATTTGTATGGAAAGTCAGAGGAATAGAGATCAACCGGGAACCCGCTCGCAACTGTTATGTGCATGATATCATCGAGAAGAAAAAGGATTATGCCATCGAACATGGTTGCGCTGTTAAAGAGGTTGAAATGGAGTATGAGGAAGCATTAAAAAACTGAAGGAGGAGGCATCATGGAAGCCACTGACAGGCAAATCATCGAAGCCCAGAAGGCCATGATCAAGGAACTCCAGGGCATCATCCGAAACTTGC
>CAZKGS010000042.1:8889-13693 GCA_964552105.1 uncultured Syntrophaceae bacterium | reverse complement strand
TCCACCTGCCGGCATCATCCTCTTCACGTACGCAAAAGACATGCCCCTTCTGCCCGGGCCATCTCTCCTGGACACGCAGACGGAGCAATGCCCTCCCGTCCTGCCGGATGGTGAGGAGGTAGGGAATCTTAATCTTCCGTTTCCCGACAAAAGCAGAAAGCCTTCTTGGCAGTTAAAAATATTTGTTTTTCTTAATCAACTTCCTTATATTAATGTTATAAATAAACTTAATTTTCTTATTGTCAATGATTTTTTGTTATGAATGTATCGAAGATTGCTATCATAGGCTCTGCTACGATTGATACGGTAGTTAAGGGCGAAGAAAGTATCCGCCAGCTTGGCGGTGTTGTGACGTATGCAGGCTTTACCTTTAGACGTCACGGGATCGAAACCTTTATTGTTTCCAATTTAGCGGAAAGGGATCAATCTATCCTTGATGTATTAAAAGGGGAGGGCATTCAAATTTTTGTGGGGAATGCCTTCAATACAACCTGTTTTATCAACCATATTGACGGCTTCCATCGCTGGCAGGAAATGCCCGTACATGCAGATCCCATTACTTCGAAGCAGGTAAAAGACGTGCTTGACTTCGTCGGTCATTTGCATATAGGCGCACTTCATCCTGGCGATATCGAGGAAGAAGCGTTAACGTTAATAGATGAAAAGAACCTGATCGTAAGTATGGATGTTCAGGGATTTGTCAGGTATAAGGGAGACGATCGAATTGTCAGCCGTGTATCGGGCAATTTGGCCCAGGCCCTGTCGTGTGCCCGATATGTTAAGGCGGATGATGCTGAACTTGAGACGATACTGAATGCCTGTAACATGAATCTCCCCGAATTGATGCAAACTTTCAGGATTGATGAAATGGTGATAACAAAAGGGAATCGCGGCGGGTTTGTCAGGAGTTTGACAGGTGAGGAGGCAAGTTATAGCGTAAACCCCGTAGATTCGATCCATAATACTGTTGGTGCGGGAGATGTTTTTTTTGCTTCTTATCTTATTCACCGCCTGTATAGGGGGGAAGATATGGTCATTTCATGTGGAAAGGCATCACAGTTGGCTGCCCGGCAGATAGAAGGGCGATATATAAGACCTGAAACGCTGAAATTGACAGCTTCATAAAAAGTCAAAAGTCGAGTCACTCCCGCAAAGCATGTCCTCGACCCGATCGGGGAGCGGCAGTCCATAAGTACTTGAAAGAACTGGATTCTCGCTTCCGCGGGAATGACAAAAAGGGTGGAAATTCGACTTTTTACGAGACCATCAAAGTTAGTAGAGAAACAATAGCACGGAAATAGGGGAGTATATTATGAAGGTGAGCAGTGTAAATGAGATGAGATCTATGGACAAATATGCCATCGAAAAGTTCGGCATCAAAGATGAACTCTTGATGGAAAATGCAGCCCTTGCGACTTATTTTGTCATTCAGGATGAGTTTGGAGTCGAAGGTAAAAAATTTGCCGTCTTTTGCGGTATGGGGCACAACGGAGGAGACGGATTTGCTGTCGCGAGAAAACTCCATTCAAATGGCGCAAATGTTGCCGTTTATATTCTGGGAGATGTGAACAAGCTCAATGGCGGCGCGAAAACGAATTTTGACATTATATCAAAGATTCCCCTGGAAATTCAGAGAGTTGAGTCGGTTGAATCTATAAAAGCAAAAATCCTCCATAGTGATGCCGTTGTAGATGCCATTTTTGGAACGGGTCTCACCCGGGAGGTGGGTGGCATTTACAGGGAAGTTGTTCAATTGATTAATGAAAGCAAAAAGAAGATCTTCAGCGTTGATATCCCTTCCGGTGTTAACGGCGATACGGGTGAAATTATGGGGATAGCCGTAAATGCCGATTATACAGTAACGTACGGACTCCCCAAAAGGGGAAATTTGCTCTATCCGGGATATGAGAGGTGCGGAAAATTATATATCACGCACATCTCTTTTCCGCCTTCGCTGTACGAGGCAGAAGCCATCATGGTTGAAACAAACGAACCTGTTTCTCTTCCCCCGAAAGACAAAAACGCTCATAAAGGTGACTTTGGTGAGGTTCTCTTTATCGCAGGTGCCGCAAGCTATTTTGGCGCTCCCTATTTTGCCGCCATGTCTTTCCTTAAGGGAGGAGGGGGGTATGCCCGCCTTGCAGCACCCCTTTCAATTACGCCTTTTATTGCCGGCAAAGGCAGTGAAATTGTTTTCATCCCACAGGGTCAGACGGATGAGGGTAGTATTTCCCGGAAAAATAAAGAACAACTTCTTGAACTTGCGGATAAAATGGACATGGTGGTTCTCGGCCCCGGGTTGTCCCTTAACGAGGAAACACAACAACTGGCACGAGAGCTGGCACAGGAGATAAAAAAACCACTGCTTATCGATGGAGATGGTATCACCGCGCTCTGTCAGGATCTGGAAATAATAAAAGAAAGACGAGAGGCAACTATATTAACCCCTCATCTTGGAGAAATGTCGAGGCTCACAAAACTGCCTGTCAAAGAAATAGATGGCGACAAGATCAATATTCTGCAGAGAACCGCGAAAGAATTGAACGCAATCATCGTCTTAAAAGGGGCCCATTCCCTGATCGGTTATCCTGATGAACGTGTTTTCATTAATATGAGCGGTAATCCCGGAATGGCTACGGCTGGATCCGGTGATGTTCTCACAGGGACCATTGCCGCCATGTTTGGCCTGGGGCAATCTATAGATGATGCCGTCAGAATGGGTGTTTTTATTCACGGATTGTCCGGTGATCTGGCCGCCATAGATTGTGGTGAAGATGGAATAACTGCAGGGGATATTCTGGAATATTTACCCTGTGCCGTGAGGATCATACGTGAGGAGGATGACGAAGCATTGGAAGAAATGGCTTACAGCCTTCATGTTGTATAGATCAGGTTAGAACCTTCGCGCTACTATGTAGTCTGAAATTGCCAGAAGAGCGTCTTTAGGTATGGAATCGTCAAAAGATTCAAGAGATGATTTTGCTTTTTTGATATATTCTTCCGCTTTATTGAGGGCGTAATCGATGCCCTCGTGTTTGTTAATCAGGGAAATTATTTCTATAATGTTATCTTCGCTGATATTTTTACTTGCAAGGATTTTTGTTACCAACTCTTTCTCTGCGGGGGAACATTTTTTCAGTGCCCATATCAACGGAAGTGTAATCTTCCCTTCCGTGAGATCCATTCCAATGGCCTTGCCAAATTCATCTTCTGCAGCCATATAATCAAGTGTATCATCGGTTAACTGAAAAGCGATGCCCAGCTTCATTCCAAATTCGGTTAATGCGTCGATTGTTGTCTCCGGAGCTTTTGCCAACATAGCGCCCGTGGTACAGGCTGCGGAAATCAAAATGGCCGTTTTTTTCTCTACAACAGAAAGGCATTCTTCTTCCGTAATGTTAATATTATTACACTTCATTAACTCGGCTGTTTCCCCCTCAACCATCGTAACCGCGGCGCTTGAAAGGAGTTTCTGAATGGAGGGGCTCCCATCTTCAATCATTAGCTTGAAAGCCTGTGAATAAAGAAAGTCACCAACAAGGACGCTGGCCGAATTTCCCCAGATGTTATTTGCCGCAGGCTGCCCCCTTCTCGTGTCGGCATGGTCAATGACATCGTCGTGGAGGAGTGATGCCGTATGCAGAAATTCCAGGACCGCCGCCAGGGAATAGCGTCTATCTCCCTGATAGCCACAAAGATCGGATGAAATCATCAGCAGAAGAGGTCTGAACCTCTTTCCACCACTTTGGATAATATGATCGGTGATTTCGGGAATAAGATTAATGTACGAGCTGTAATGTTTTTCCAGAAATTCATCTACTTTTTTAAGATCATCTTTATAGCGCGGTAAGACATCCTTTATTTGCATAACGACTGGCCTTAAAAACATGTAAGTTAGTTGTAACGGTCTTCTATATGGTAAACATTCTAAAATGTCAAAGTCTTTCATTAGAGATTGCTTCGTCACGGAGGTTATCCTGTCGTATGACAGGGCTCCTCGCAATGACCAGGTCTGTAATTATGCAAAGCTTTCTCTTTATAGTGCAGTTATTTTATGACATGTTTGATTGAAAATTGACATTTGCTGATTGACAATTTATAAGTGAAGTGAGTCACTTAGATTAAGCGATGTTTCATGCTTTTTTGTGTGGGCAAGGGAGGCCGTGTAATATATTGAATTAACCAAACTATTTAGAAAGGAGACATCATGGATTACAGAAATATGACAGCACCGTGTGGGCTGGATTGTTTTAATTGTCCTATGTATATGGCATCTTCGAATGAGAAACTCAGGGAAACAATTGCTGAAAATTTGAAGATACCCCTTGAAAAAGCCCAGTGCAAAGGATGCCGAAATGAAAATGGAATAATGGGTTTCCTTAACATGAGTGAGCCCTGTAATGTATATCGATGTACCCAGGAAAAGGGACTGGATTTTTGTTATGAATGTTCTGATTTCCCGTGTGATTATCTTCATCCTTACGCGGATATGGCATCGAAGGTTCCGCACAACACGAAGGTTTTTAATCTGTGCCTCATAAAAAAGATGGGTCTTGAGGAATGGGCTGCCGAAAAAGCAAAAAGTGTCAAGGACACTTATTTTAAAGGAAAATTTAAGCTGTAATTAGAGCCTTTATTCTCAACAGCAGTGAAAAGGTACAAGGTACAAGGACAAAGAATCAAGGAAAAACCTTTAGCCTTTAGCCTTTAGCCTTTAGCCTTTAGCCTTTAGTCCTCATTGCTCATTGCTCATTGCTCATTGCTCAGCCCTTTGCAGCTTTGCTGCCTTAGGTCATAGGCTGTT
>CAZKGS010000042.1:0-8879 GCA_964552105.1 uncultured Syntrophaceae bacterium | reverse complement strand
CAAGGACACTTATTTCAAAGGGAAGTTTAAGCTGTAATTAGATTCTTTATTCACAACAACTGCGGCTTTGCCGCATTAGGTATCTCATTATATGAAATGGATAGATAAACGCATAGGCCTTGCCCTTGGAGGTGGCGGTGCCCGGGGGCTTGCTCATATAGGTGTGCTAAGGGTATTCGAAGAGGAATCTATTCCTGTTGATATACTTGTGGGAACAAGCGCAGGGGCTCTGATAGGGGGAGCTTATGCCGGTGGTCTATCCCTTGATGAATTGATAGAGAAAGTAAATGATTACCTGAACAGTCCCGAATTTCAATCCTCAGCAATAAGGGCGGTTGAAGTCAGTCGCTCACAGAATCTGGGGCTCGCACGAAAAGTTGAAATCTTTCTGAAAAACAGCTTTTTCCTGGCCCAAATGATGTTCAGACCAGGCGTTCTCTCCAGTGAAGATTTCCAGACCATGATTGATTTTTTTATTCCCGATATTCAGATTGAGGAAACACGAATTCCGTTTCGAGCTGTTGCCACGGACCTGGTGAGCGGTAAACAGGTTATTTTTTCTGAGGGACCCCTCAGGCAGGCCGTAATGGCAAGCTGTGCCGTGCCCGGAGCTGTTGAACCACTGAAAGAAGGAGAGATGTGTCTGTCGGATGGTGGTATTATCTGTCTTGTCCCAAGTAGTGTGGCCAGGAAGGAAGGTGCCGATATAGTAATTGCCGTGGCTGTAGATCAGGATATCTGTACCGAGGAGGAATTTCATACTTCAAAGGATGTAAATGACAGGGCAACTGAGATTATGGCGCATCAACTGGAAAATTATGAGCTGAGAGATGCAGATATTGTCATCCGTCCCGATGTGGGAGATTTGCACTGGACTGATTTTTCCCATGCCATACACCTGATAGAGGAGGGTGAAAAAGCTGCAAGAGAAAGTCTGGACGATATTCGAAATGCCATGCCTGTTTTCAGAAAGTGGTTTACATTAAAACAGATATTAAAGTCGCGGTAACATTTTAATTGTTTGAAAGCTCCCTTTATGTGAAAAATTGAAAAGATGGCTTGATACAAGGAGGATTAAACGATGTCATCAATTGAAAGTATTTCAGTAATCGGTACCGGAGCAATGGGTGCCTTTTATGCCAGTAAATTTTCGGAAATGGATAAAAACTGCATATCTATTATAGCCGGAGGGGAACGTTACGAACGACTGAAGGAACAGGGTTTGATCGTCAATGGGAAACATTATTTCCTGCCGGTTATTAGTCCGGAGGATAAGGTGCCGCCTGTCGATCTCATTATCGTGGCCGTTAAAAATCATCATCTTCCAGAAGCTATTCAGGATATGGGAAACAGTATAGGTAAAAATACCATTATATTATCTGTCATGAACGGTATTGACAGTGAGGAGCTTATTGGCTCTGTCTATGGGATGGACAAGATATTATACGCCGTTGCGGTTGGTATCGATGCGGGGAGAGAGGGAAATTCCATGACCTATACAACCCAGGGAAAGTTATTCTTCGGTGAAGCAAAGAATATCGTTTTGTCCGATCAAATCAAAAAGGTACAATCTCTTTTTGATAGAGCAGGAATTATATATGAAACACCCGATGATATGATTCGAATCCTCTGGTGGAAATTCATGATCAACGTTGGGATTAATCAAACTTCAGCGGTATTGAACGCACCATATGGGGTTTTCCAGACATCTCAGGAAGCCAGAGAACTCATGGACTCTGCCATGCGGGAAGTCATTGCCATTGCCGCCGCGGCGAAAATCCATATTTACGACGAAGATATAGAAAACTGGTATTCGTTTCTATCGCAATTATCTCCCCAGGGGAAAACTTCGATGCTGCAGGATGTAGAAGCTAAACGTAAAACCGAGGTAGAAATGTTTGCGGGTAAGATGATCGAACTGGGGAAAATATATGCAATTCCAACGCCTGTAAATCAAACACTTTTCAGAATAATAAAGGTTATTGAACAGTTGAAGAACCATCCTCCAAAAGGGACATCCTGATGAACATCCTGTTAACGTTTGCAGGGATCAGAGATCCATTTAATCCGGAAGCGGTATAGGTTGTTTCAACCTTGTGACAGTAAAAATCAGTCAAGACAGGAAAAATTCCTTTGCCGCAACGATATAAATTTCATACTCCCAGAAATCAAGACCCCTCTTCCTCCGCATAAAGGTCGTATTCATCGGCTGACGTGATCTTGCAGTTTATAATATCTCCAGGTACCTTTTTTTGTGCATTTACATAGGTGACCCCGTCTATATCGGGAGACTGTCTCCGTAACCTGCCGGCTTGTGTATATCCGGGGATGTCGGATTTTTCTTCTATCATCATTTCGTGAACGGAACCTATGAGTAACTGGTTGATTTCATAGGAGATAATCGACTGTTCCTCCATGATGATATTCCTTCTTTCTTCTTTTTCCTCTTCAGAGACCTGAAATGGAAATTCTGCTGCTTTTGTACCCTCCTCCTGTGAGTATTTGAATACCCCCAGGTGGTCAAATCGAGTCTCTTTTATAAATTCCAGAAGTCTGTTGAATTTTTCGGGTGTTTCTCCCGGAAATCCTACGATGAGCGATGTCCTTAATGCCACACCGGAGATGATTTTTCTTGCTTTCCGTATGACGTCTCTTATTGAATTACTATCATTCTTTCGATTCATCAACTGAAGGATGTCGTCATCGATATGCTGTACGGGAATATCGATGTACTTGCAGATCTTTTCTTCTTCTGCAATAGTCTCGAGAATTTCATCCGTTATAGTAGCAGGATATGTGTACAGCAGCCTGATCCACCTGATTCCATCGATGGACGCAATTCCTTTCATCAAAGTGGCAAGTGTTGGTTTCCCCTTTAAATCCTTTCCGTAAGCTGTCGTTTCCTGTGCTGTAATGATAATCTCTTTTACTCCCCCTTCGGCGAGGATCTCGGCCTCTTTCAGAATATCGTCCATTTCTCTGCTCCTGAATCTGCCGCGCACCATAGGTATCACACAGTAGGAACAATGATTGGAGCATCCCTCGGCGATTTTCAGATAAGTACTGTAAAAGGGTGTCGATATGAGACGGGAATGGGAAGCGTTCATAAGAAAGTCTGGTTTTCCGATACAAGAGCGGTTGCCTACCGGCTTTCCTTCCTCCAGGCATTTGATAAGGTTGGCGATCTCCGGGATTTCACCTGTTCCAAGGAAAAGGTCAACCTCCGGGATTTCCTGTTCGAGAATGGTGCCGTATCGTTGTGGCAGACAACCGGCAACAACAAGGTGCTTGCATTTTCCCTCTTTTTTCATCCGGGCCATATAGAAGATTTCATCAATGGATTCCTCCCTGGCAGGGAGAATAAAGGTGCAGGTATTGATAAGAATTAGATCGGCTTCTTCCGGGTGGGGAATAATTTCAAAGCCGCCCCTGGAAAGAATGGCGGCTATTACTTCGGAATCAATGAGATTTTTAGGACACCCCAGGCTGACGATATGGGCTTTTTTTTGTTCCAATTTACTCCGGTAACTTTCTGGCCAGTACTTTTCTCGGCTTGACTCCGTCGGAAGGGCCGACCACCCCTTCTGCTTCCATTCTTTCAATGATACGGGCAGCCCTGTTGTACCCTATTTTCAGGTATCGCTGAATTAAAGAAATGGAGGCCTGCCCGAGGTCGGAAACCAGTTCAACGGCAGCATCATACTTTTCATCAAATTCTTCCGACCTTATTCCTTTCCTCGATTCGGGGGTGTATTCTGAGATAGAATCATCGTAAAGCGGACTGGCCTGTTTCTTGACAAATTCTGCGATTCTTACGATTTCGCTGTCAGAGACAAAAGGGCCATGGATTCGTGTGAGCTTCGACATTCCAGGAGGGATAAAGAGCATATCCCCTGCTCCGAGAAGTTTTTCCGCGCCGAGCTGGTCGAGAATTGTACGGGAATCTACTTTCGACGAGACCTGGAAGGAAATACGGGTGGGAAAGTTGGCTTTTATAATTCCCGTAATAACATCGACAGACGGTCTCTGTGTGGCCAGGATGAGATGAATTCCCGCCGCTCGGGCCATCTGTGCGAGTCGAGTGAGAGATTCTTCAACGTTTCTCTGCGCTACCATCATCAGGTCTGCCAATTCATCTATCACAATTACTATATAGGGGAGTTTTGACGGAATTTCTTCAGGTTCTTGCCCCTGCTCTGTCATCTGGTCAGACGTGTCGTGTGCCGTATCACCACCTTCGTCTTTCTTCTTGCCTGCCAGGGAAGATGGTTTGTCCTTTGCATCCAGTATTTTTGCGACCAATTTGTTATATTTTTCGATGCTCTTGGCTCCCGATTCACCGATGACTTTATATCTTCTTTCCATCTCTTCGACTGCCCAACTGAGAACCTGAGCGGCCTTTTTCGGATTGGTGACAACTGGATGTAAAAGATGGGGAATTCCTTCGTATGCGGACAATTCGAGTCTTTTCGGATCTATCATGAGGAATTTGACCTCATCAGGTGTTGCCTTGAAGAGTATGCTGCAAATCATTGAATTAAGGGACACGCTTTTACCCGAGCCGGTGGTGCCGGCAATCAGTAGATGGGGCATTCTGACAAGGTCTGCTATTACGGGAGTTCCAACGATATCGACACCTAGAACAATGGGAAGTTTATGTTTCGAGCTAAGGAACCCTTCGGTATCGAGGACGTCTTTAAGGCGTACAGAGTCTCTTTCGTGATTGGGTATTTCGATGCCGATGACTGATTTTCCCGGTATGGGAGCAACAATTCTTACACTCTGCGCCTTCATTGCAAGGGCGAGGTCATCGGAAAGATTGGTTATTCTATTGATTTTTACACCCGGTGCCGGCTCAAGTTCATACATGGCAATGACAGGACCCGGTTTTACCTCTGTAACCTTCCCCTCCACGCCGAAATCTGCAAGCTTTTTTTCAAGAAGCCTGGAATTCATGATAAGGCTTTCCCGTTTTATCTTCGTGTCTTTGCGTTCCACATTGTCAAGGATTGTTAGAGGGGGCAGTGTATAGGTATCCTGGAGATGGAGAAATTCAAATGGAAGCTGTTCGGCTTTTTTCCTGCGTGTTCTCTCCTCCTGTGAGGATAGCTCGTCTTTTATAACGGGTATATTTTTTGTTATCCTGATCTTTTTCTCTTTAGATATTTTCTTTTTTCTCCTGAGTCTTTCAATCCTGATCAGGAGAAATGTTTTTGCCTTCGAAAGAGCGCTTCCCAGCAATGTGAGAAGCTTTTTAGTCAGGAGTACCAGCGATAGATTGAGGGTAATCATGATGGATACCACAAGGATAACGATCAACAGGATGTATGTGCCGATATGGTTGAAGTAAGAGTGTAGTAGATCTGACGAAAGTGCCCCCAGCAGTCCTCCAGATTTGACATTTACTCCGAACAGGGCAATCATATTGTAATTACTGGATAAAAGTGCTGCTGTGGAAAACACGAGGCCTATGAAACCGATGATGGAAACAGGAGTGATCCTGTAAGTCCTGTTGAGGAGCAGTTTAAAAGATATCAACATAAAAACAATGGGGAGCCAATAAGCCGTTAATCCGAATAATCTTAAAAGGCTGTCGGAAATGTACGACCCGACAAAACCTCCCAGGTTTTTAATGGCTACCTTGCCTGTCACATAATGGGTAAGAGAAGGGTCGGAAGGTTTGTATGAAACAAGACATAGCAGGAGAAAAAGGGATAAGGCAAGTAATATAACCCCGGCTATTTCTTTCGATCTTTTATTTTCCTGCTTTTCCTGTTTCATGTGAAGATTAGACGGCTTTCAAAATTAATGTAGTTATTCCCAATAACCAGCAGTAATATGCAAATATTCTAAGTTCTCTCTTCTTGATAATGAAGAAGAGGAGTTTCAGCGCAAAAAAACCGGTAAAGGCGGCGGTAATCATTCCTGCAATATAAACAATCATATCACCCGGTGAAACGGATTGAGCGTATTTAAGTTCAAGAACTGTTGCTCCCAGTATGGCAGGTATGGAAAGTAAAAAAGAGAACCTTGCCGCTGTCTCGCCATTAATTTTTCTGAACATGCCAAAGGCTATTGTAGAACCAGACCTCGATATGCCCGGAATGAGAGCTATACCCTGAACAATTCCGATAATAATGGCATCGGTCATGTTCATATCGCCTTCCGTTCTTGGGGTATTCTTCATTCTGTCGGCAAGAAACAGCACCAATCCCGTGACAAGTAACATGGCAGCTGCAATCTCCACAGACTCAAAGAGGCGATGAATCTTATCTTTAAAAAATAACCCAATAATACCCGTAAATACTGTTCCTGTAATAATTAAAAGGGCAACTTTTCTTCTGCTGGATATTAAAATCTCATCATTTTCAGGGTTTTTGAGCCATTTTTTAGGCACCAGTGATTCCAGAATATCGTAGATCTCTCTCCGTAAAAAAAACAACACGGCTAAAAGAGTTCCGAAATGAAGCATAACATCAAAAAGAACGCCCTGCTGCTGGAAACCTTTTATAAAACTCTGGACAATGACCAGGTGACCAGAACTGCTGACAGGTAAAAATTCCGTCAAACCCTGGATGATACCAAGTAATATTCCTTCCCATAGATTCAAATAGAATTTTTTCCTCTCGTTTCAGGAGTTTCGTTATAAAAATTATGGACGATCACATTCCTCACTTTCGTCATAAGCTCATCACGGTTTTCAATGGAATATTCTTTAACATCAATCGGTTTGCCTATGACCATGGTTATTTTTCCCGGATGAATCCACAATGATTTTCTCGGCATAATTGCCCTGCTTCCTCTGATTGACAGAGGGATGATAGGAATACCTGCTTTTATCGCCAGGTGAAACATGCCCTTCTTGAAGGGCCGAATCTTTCCGTCTCGACTCCTTGTCCCCTCGGGGAAGGTCATCACTGATTTTCCATTTTTGATCTTCTGTGCCGCTTCGTCAAGACTCTGAATAGCTTTTACGCGATTTTCTCTGTCAATGGAGATATATCCCGCTCTTTTCATGGCATGTCCCATAACAGGTATATAAAACACTTCCTTTTTAGAAAGCCATCGAAACTGAGCGGGAATACAGGCCAGCAAGGCTAAGATGTCAAAATTGCTCTGGTGGTTGGCCATAAATATGAGAGGAGTATTGGGAAGAATGTTTTCCTGTCCCGTTACCTCTACCGTGACACCTGATATACGAAGTAAAGTTTTTCCCCAGAGACTTGCAACTTTATGGGTTGTATTTTCCCTTCTGGCAGCGAAGTAGGATATTATGGCTGCCATAACCGCAAAAAAAGCGGTAGCGACCACATCCAAAGTTAACAAGATTGTAGAACGAAGTAAATTATCCCTTGCCATTTTGTTATCATAAAGCCGAAAGACGGTGTATGTTTTAATTATTTGTACTTGATAATACAGGGGAAGTCAATATTGAATATTCCAGATGTGGTAAGTGCTCCATGAATTTTTAAAGATAATTAGTTTGCCAAGAGAATTCAATTTGTGTATTATCCTTTGACTGTAATTTAATGTGAAAAAGGAGGGTAAAATGGTCAACAAGATTATCTTGATCGGCAGATTGGGGGCTGATCCCGAGGTCAGATATACACAGGAAGGCGCTATGGTAACAAATTTCAGGTTAGCTACCGACGAGCAGTGGAGAGATAAAAGTGGTGAAAAGGTTCAGAGGACAGAGTGGCACAGGATTGTTACTTTCGGGAAATTGGCAGAAATATGCGGCAATTATCTGTCTAAAGGACGGCTGGTATACATAGAAGGCAGGATTCAGACACGATCTTGGGATGACAGGGACGGTAACAAAAGATATACAACAGAAATAGTTGCTCAAAACATGCAGATGCTTGAGCGAAAAGAGCAGGGATCCGATCAGGTTAGAGAACCAGACAACAGCGCTTCATCCTATGAAGGGTCAAGTACACCTGAAGACGATGTTCCGTTCTAAAAATTACTGATCGTCTTCTTCGATTTTTTTCGTATCCTTGGTGTCTTCTACTTCTTCCTGATCCTGGAATGACTTTTTGAAGTTCTTGATGCCTTTGCCGACGGCTCCACCTATTTCGGGGAGCTTTCCGGCCCCAAAAATGATCAGGATAATAACCAATATAATAATTAACTCGGGCATTCCTATACCGAACATACCTTGCGTACCTCTTAAAAAGGGAGCTGAGACCTTTGCAAAACACTCCCTTTCGCCCAATTTCTGCGTCAGACTCAAATTTTAATCCTCGAAATACTCCGTTGTATTCCTGTGGTTAAACTTTTCGTCTTCCTTGAACTTGAACGAAATTAAGCATTTTGCAAAGGTCTCAATCTATTAGCCCCTATTATTTTTAGTAAACTTAGAACATTAGAAAGTTTTTGTCAAATGTAACTTCAATTAGTAATATCGTGTCCAGGCAAGATTAGGCGAATGACCTTGCCATGTTCTCCGAGTGGACCGATAGATTTTCCCTGGAACTTGACATTCACCCCCCCGGCATTACCGATAAAAACAATAAACTTTTCTCGCGCTTTTCGCGTAAGCTTTTCTCCCGGTCTCAATAATACTTCATAGGGTGGGTTATAATCTTCAATGATCTCCAGCCATGACAATTCAGTTGCCTCTATGTCTAAAGTGTAGGGTTTATCCTCTATCACTGTTTCTGCTTGTTGTGTGGTCGTTTGTTTGCTGTTCTCTGTTTGAAGTGCAGCTTCAGTATCCTCTGTCTTTGGTGTGTCAGGTTGCCCCTCATCGATGGGTTGGGTGTCTGCTTTTTCCTTCGTTATTTGACTGCTGATCTCCTGTGTTTGGGTTTTGGCGTCCACAGTCTCGATTGATTTATTGGGGGGGGTTACTTCAACAGAAGGAGCCGTGGCAG
>CAZKGS010000041.1:4746-13711 GCA_964552105.1 uncultured Syntrophaceae bacterium | reverse complement strand
GAGATCAGGGGAAAAATTGAACACAACGGTTACAACTTCACGGTGGATCACAATTGGGTCTATGACATGCCCACCGAAGCGAAGGAAACATTTTTCCGCCGCCGCCTGCCACTCTCCCCCAGAGACGACCATTTTTCAGATGAAATTGGCCCCCTTGCCGCAGTGCATCTCGACAGACAACTCGCCGCACAGTTCGATTGGAGGAACTATAACGGCCATTCCTATATAGGTCCCATAAGAGACCAGGGCAGTTGTGGCAGTTGCTATGCCTTCGGAGCCAGCGCGGCGGCAGAAGGAACCTACAATTGGGCAAAAGATAGCTACGATGAGAATTGCGCCGATTTTTCCGAAGCTTTCATCGCCTTTTGCCTGTCAGATGAATATCAAGGCTTTGACGGCTGTAATGGGGCTAACTATGATTATGAGGAATTGGACGCCCTTGTAGATTATGGCGTGTGCGGGGAGACTTCTTATCCCTACACAGATGTTGAGCAGGAATGTAATTCGCCCTCGTGGGATGCCTCTCGCACGACATTTAAATCATGGCATCGCATCGAATGCAGCGATATTGACGCGATAAAAACGGCCATTATGACTTACGGTGTGGTCGACGCCGCTGTATTTGCCACCAGCGCTTTTCAGGCATACTCAGACGGCGTCTATGAAGATGCCAATACTGCCTGTGATGGAACACCCTGTTATTATACTGCAACCAATCACGCTATTGCCCTTGTAGGCTGGGACGATAATCCCCCGGAAGGTGGTGGTGGATGCTGGATTCTACGAAACAGCTGGGGGACGGAATGGGGTGAATTTGGCTATATGCGGATAAGATACTCCTCGGCACTTGTTGCCTGTGAAGCTACTTACCTGGTCTACGCGCTTGCCCCGATTATTACCACCGGAACGGCAACTTCTGTGATGTACGGTTCGGCTACGTTGAACGGCACAGTCAATCCCAATAACTCAAGCGCCGCTTATTATTTCGAATACGGAAAAACAACGGATTACGGATCAACAACCACAAGTAAGAATGCCGGTTCGGGTGGAGACAATGTCTTGGTAAGCGCCGGCATCGATGGACTTACCGCCAAAACTACCTACCACTGCCGACTGATATCTGAAAACAAATTCGGTGTAACTTACGGGGGTGATAAAACGTTTAACACACCCTCTGCACCGCCAACGGCAACAACCGGATCGGCAACTTCTGTGGCATACACTTCTGCAACACTGGACGGTACCGTTAATCCTAACACGGAAAGTACAACCTATTATTTCGAATACGGAAAAACTACGGATTACGGATCAACAACTACAAGTCAGAATGCCGGTTCGGGCACGGATGATGTTTCCGTAACTGCTGAAATATCGGGACTCGCCTCCAGCACAACCTATCATTTCAGGCTTGTGGCTACAAATAGTGGAGGCACAACTAATGGAGATGACAAAACATTTACCACCAGCAGTGCCGGCAGCAGTGCCGGAGGTGGCGGCGGTTGCTTTATTGCCACTGCGGCATATGGGTCACCGATGCACCCGCACGTAGAGGCCCTGCGTGAGTTCAGAGACAGGTACCTGCTTGCCACGACCCCGGGCAAGGGATTTGTAGATTTTTATTATAATTGCTCGCCACCAATATCCGATTTCATTGCCAAACATAATTTCCTGAAGGCCATGGTCCGCTGCAGCCTGTTACCTATCGCTGGTTTTTGTTATGCATCCCTGCATTTTGGAATGACTACTGCGGGAATTATCCTTTTTCTTGTTTTCGTATTATCAGTTATTTTCTTTCGAGCTTTTCTGAAAACCCTGTATTCTCGTAAATGATTCGTGTGATTCGGAGACAATATACTTATTAGCGGCTCATTATCAGATAGGACAGATGAGAAATTAGTACGGTGTCCCCCCGATTTACATTTCTCGATATTTACACAACCGGACGGGTGAAGATAACGGAGATGCCCACCTGAAAAGGCAGGTCATGGGAAGGGAAGTGGTGGTGGCTATTACCGACGGCAGGCTTGACTTCGGTCCCTGGGAGCAGATCTTCTACGGAGAGTTCGACGGCAGGAGAAGAAAAAGGATTCTCGTAAAGATTATTGGGGAATAAATAAAAGTGTTATATGTTTATTAATTACCATGAAAGTTCGTAGATTGGGTTGAGCCCGCGAAACCCAAGATAATGGCTAAAGGATGGATCTGCGTCCGTTGTATCTTTCGGTGTCATAATATTTTTCTACATCGACTACTTTGAGCCCTTTAGTTATTATTTCCTTGAGAGGAATGCTTGTAATTTCTCCCCGCACGAGACTCGCCATACGACCGAAATCTTCATTAACGACCATGTCAATCGCCGCAATGCCAAACCACCTTGCCATGAGGCGATCGTGCGCCGAGGGTGAACCTCCTCTCTGCAGATGGCTTAAGATAAGATGACGTGTCTCAAAACCTGTCCCCTTTTCAATTTCATCGGCCACATAACTTGCGATTCCTCCAAGGGATAAATGTCCAAAATCATCAAGTTTAGTATCTTTGACAAATTCCCTCTTTCCCCTTAGTTTTGCCCCTTCAGATACAACGACTATACTGTAACGGATCTCCTTTCCTTCCCGTTCCTGCAGCAGTTCACAGACACGATTCATATCAAAAGGATACTCAGGTATCAGGATAATATATGCGCCGCTGCACTCACCTCCATGGAGGGCAAGCCATCCGGCATGACGTCCCATCGTCTCTACAACAAAAATTCGGCTGTGAGAGCCTGCAGTCGTCCGCAGACGATCGATCTCCTCCATAATGACGTTTACGGCCGTATCATAGCCAAGCGAATAATCTGTCCCGGCAAGATCATTATCAATGGTCTTCGGAATGCCAACAGTCTTAATACCCAGAGCATGCAATTTGTGGGCAACCCCCAGGGTATCCTCGCCACCGATTGCAACGATTACATCGATTCCAAGTTTCTCGATATTTTCAATCAGCTTTTCAGATCGATCATTCTTCGGGTTGAATGGATTTGTCCGCGATGTCCCCAGATTCGTACCGCCGTAACGGTCCCACGTTCGGACAACCTCTTCGTCCAAGTGCTTGAGGTGCCGGGTACAACTTTCCGGATCATCAGGATCAACCTCTATCAATCCCCTCCACCCATCCATGATTCCCAAGACCTCAAAGGTTACGGAACGTTTCGCAACAAGCCGGGGATCAAGGGCCGATTTCGTTACCCATTTGATCGCCCCGTTCAGACCGGGACAGTCCCCTCCCCCTGTCAAGACTGCTATTTTCATCGTCATGCTCCCTCTTTTCATGACATCATGACAATTATTCAATATCTCCGAGATACTCCTTCTCAAGGAAAGAAAAATCAATTTGATCAGACCGATAAGGTAATGATTCTCTTATGTTGTCAGGGATAGGTCCCCACTTCGCTTCGAATTCCTCTAAAAATGTCTGACGACCTTTTAAAAAATCTTTTACCTTATTTTTCAATGATCCCTTATCCTCGAACTTGGGATAGGAGACCATATAATCCATATTCGCCCTGTCACTTTTTATGGGATAGTGATAACCGAGATGGTCCGGCTCAGAGCCGAATCGCAGTTGAACCCGCAATATATCACTGTATGATGAAAGAGACTGCCTTAACGTAACCTTCTCCTCGTTTTCGCCAATGGTCCCTGTATTTGCCAGGTAGCACCTGATACGATTTCTTTTAATGATACTGTAAAACAGCTTGGCATGTTCCAGTCGATCTCCCGTAATAAACGGATCGAGGAAAAAGACCCGCTTAAATTTGCCTGCCTGATCAGGATCGCCGCCTGTGCTTTCAATCGATTCGCCGTATATGAACTGCATGGTGGCCTGTTCAGGAGTCAGCCGGGCTACAACATTGGCCAAAGGATTCCTTGTTAGTATGAAGATATAGTCGACCTTGTCAACCCTCAAGCTTTTACTGGCAAGTCCTATGTTGTCCCGCCGGATAACGGCCCTGCCGTTACCCGTCTTACTGGTATCCTTGAAGTCAGGTATGTAGGGATAACGCGAAATCGCTACATTTTCAAGAAAAGTATCGGGAGACAGGACGGCACGTAAAATTTCCGGCTGGCTTTCGTCAAGACCTTCAGTCTTAATATAAAGACCACCCTGCTCAAAGGCGGCATAGCTTCCGTCAAAACCAAGGGTGCCTCCATCATCACCTATCATTTCAGATGTTTCTTTAGGAAGTTTGGCCAGCTTACGACAGAGCGTGGTAGTCTTACCGGTAGCAGTAAGCCCTGAAACCCCTGCCACCCTTTCCTGCAATTCCGGTCTTTCCGTCTCAAGATCGTAAATCCAGAGATGATCCACTCTTGCCCCGCTATGCAGGAAAATCCCCAGTTTATCAATCTCTTTCACCCGCCAGCTTTCGAACTGGAAAACACCCTTCTTGGCTTCACCAACATACGTACTGTTTCGACAGATTTTTATCTGATCCCCTCTCTTATCACCCATCCAGAGACGAATTGCCACATCTTTGTCAATCAACTTCTTAAATTTGTTAGGTTCGAAGGCATCATCCGAGAAAAAGATAATTGTATAAGTCGGGTTTTCCACCACCCGTGCCGCCGGAGTATCCTCAAAAAGAAGTTTTACTCCATAGGCAATCTGGGCATAGGCATCAGGCATAATGAAGCGTGTAGTTACTCCGTCTCTCCCATCCCCTATGATAGTATCCAGACAGACGACCTTTTCACGACTGAGGCATTCGACGGCCTGGGATGCCAGGGCTTCTTCCTCCTCCCCGAAGGGATCGTCGACATTATTTTTGGTATGGGGTGCCGAACGAGACATCGGTTCTGAATCTGCGGCAACAGAACCCAGATTGGTCTGAATGACCCCTTCCTGCTGTAAGGCAATCTCCTTATACTCATCGAGAGTTTTTCCCTCTATAAGTCTGCCATCTTTCTTTGCATCACAATAAATTTTTTCTGCGGCCTTTTTAATATAATTACTCATAAATCACCTGTTTATCATTTTATATCAAGTATATATCGAAAAATTACTAATATGAAATGGAACTTTATTTGTCAAGAATAAAAGGCTCACAAAATGTGACAAGCCATGTATGAAATCACATGAACAACTGAGCTTCTTCTTTGTCCGGAAGATAAGGGACATGTTTCGTGTTTCGTGGAAGAAATCTTAAATTTCCCCTGGCATGTTCCTGTACGATGATCCTTGACAGAACTACCACATTATCCAGTCTGTTCAACTCTTCAAAGGTAAAGAAACGTGCATCATCCACTTCATGCTTGTCTGATATCGGCTCCCCCTCAATATATTTCATCAAGAACACAATATAACAGTCCGTCGTGGAAGAGCTTCTACTCCTGCTTCGGACTGTAACAATCCCCTGAGACTGAGTTTTAACTCTGGTCTCCTCCAATAATTCCCGTTCAACAGCTTTGTGCAGAGGTTCACCGGCTTTCACGTGGCCGCCGGGTAAAATCCAGAAGCCGCGATATTCGCCATAGGTATGTCTGACCAAAAGGTAGCTATTATCCCTTACAACAAGACCGCCAACACCTATAAAATTACCCTGAGTCATAATAAAATCATCCTTAATTAAGGAAGATATTCCATATAGAAGCGATAGAAGGCCGCAATCACGAGTGAATGTGTGATCGATCCTTCCCTGATAAGCCGGGGAATTTCCGAAAGGGGATACAGTATCACTTTAATATCTTCTTTGTCATCCTGTTCCTGGCATCCTGCTGGAAAAACATTTCTGGCAAGATAGGTGTAGCAGTCGTTGTCCTGAATTGCCGGATTTGGGTGTACGCTTCCCAGAAGAATCATTTCCTCCCCCTCATAACCTGTTTCCTCACGCAGCTCACGCCGGGCAGCATCCTCCGGGGTGTCACCCGACTCCACAAGACCCCCGGGAATCTCCAGGGTAACCTGCTGAATACCATGGCGATACTGGTTGATCATGACAACTTCATTTTCCGGCGTTAGAGGAATTACATTGACCCAGGGCGATGATTCAAGGATGAAGAAATTATGTTCCATACCCGTTCTCGGTGAAAGAGCCCTGTCTGTGCGAAGATTGAAGACACGATAGGACTTATCACGCCGGGTCGATATCACTTTCCATGGTTTGGGTGGCATAAACATTTGTTTCTTCAACCTGTTCCCCGTTATTAATTAATGCAAGGAAAAGAAAATATATTGTAAAAACCCCAAAGGGTCAAGGGAAAAGGATTGAAACTCAGGTTCTATAGATATATACTTATGGCTTAATACAGAGCGAAGCATACAGAAATTGAATAATGTCAAATGACAAAGCTCAAATGACAAATAAAAATTCAAAATCCTAATGACCTAAAAATTTTTGACATTTGAACTTTTGTATATATTGAGCATCCAGCAACAAAAATCAGTAATTGACTAACAGAGAGCGAAGGATACAGGAATTGATAAAAGTGAACTTTTCGCGCCTTTCAAAAAACCACCACAAATGGATCCGCAGGCTGCATCAGAAGAAATATCGCCAGGAAGAAAAAGCATTTATCGCCGAAGGCCTGAATTCACTGCAGTCAGCCATGGAAATGACCCATCATCCTATCAAGGAAGTCATCGTCGATCAGGATTATGCCGAATCAATCAGAAAAACTCCCTCTCGCCATCGTATTTCCGATGACATCCCGATTTACACTTGCTCCAAAAAGGAGATGGAAAGTATCTCCACAGAAGAAACACCACAGGGAATCATAATAATTTGCAGTGAAACAGAATTTTCCTTTGATGAGCTGGAAAAGAATCCTTCCAACAACCTGTTATATCTAGATAAAGTATCAGATCCCGGCAACCTGGGAACTATCCTGCGAACGGCGGCATGGTTTGGCATGAAACAGATCCTTCTTAGCCCATTCAGTGTTGATCTATTTAATACGAAGGTGATCCGGGCATCTGCCGGTGCGATTTTCGGCATGGAAATCTATCAATCCGTCGATTTCGACAGGTTGTTTCAGTTTGCAAAACGGAAGAATTATAGACTGACTGCGGCGGTCCCGGAGGGTGGAACACCGATCAATCGGTGGAAGAAAACCGGGAAAAACATTATCTTGCTGGGTCACGAAGCGAGAGGTCTTTCAAAAGAGATCATCGAGCAAGCAGACCGGCTTATCTCAATACCGCCTCAGGGAAATGTCGAATCCCTTAACCTGGCAATTGCGGCGGCAATTATCCTTTATGAAATCGCAGGCAGATAAATTGAGAGCTTTGCACAACATCCCCTTTTGCCCTCCGGTGAATGCTTCTTCTGACCGTAGAAGTAATTTTCACTTTAAGCGTATTTTCCGTCGAGTCTCGCCGAATCAAGAAGTCTGTTACAAAACAGCAGGAATGAACAGTAATAAGAGTTGAGTATTGTGGTGCAGGAGAGTTCTCAAAGAGAGGAGGGGACGTTTTGCTCTGTGCAAAAGTAAATGTGAGATTAAAGAAGCATCATCGTTTCCCCGGGGCAACGAATTCAAAAGAGAAAAGTCAAGTATTTTCAGGAACAAATCTGGAAAAATCCAAGTTTCATATATCACCCCCATTAATTTATAAGTGATGGGTTTCCCGGCAACTTTGAAACTATCTTAAGTGTTAGTTTAAAAATAAGATTCGATTTTGTCAAGGGGTTAAATTGAAGAGTATTCTCGAATAGACTCCTATAATCCCGGCTGATCCGGATAATGAGCCTCCGCGTAAACCGTCCCTTCCGGTTTCCTTCGCAAAAAGGATTTGGGAAGAGAAACTTCAGAAACGACCATACCTGCCAGAATGAGCGTTGCCCCAACAAGACCCCACATACCCCATCTTTCATTAATCATAAAATAGGCAAAGAGCGCCGCGAAGACCGGCTCCATACAAAAGATCAAAGCCGTATGGGTGGGACTGGTGAATCGCTGCATGGAAGTCTGAACTACAAATGCAAAGATGGTCGCAAAAAGGACACAGATCACCAGAGCCCATAAGATTTCAGGATACCAGACGATAATCGCGCCGGCGTCACCTGCAAAACATGCCGTCACGGTACTGAGCAATGCCACAATGCCAAACTGTACGGTTGTTAACCAGCAGATGTCGCTTTTACGGGCATACTCACCGGTAAAGATGACATGAAGGGCAACACACACGGCACAGGTCGCGGCCAGCAGATCTCCACCATTGAAGGACCATGTTCCGTTCGTGCAAAGAAAGAAAAGCCCTGCTGTCGCAAGAAACACCCCTGCTTTCATGTTTCGCGTAATAAGCTGTCGAAATATCAATGCCCCGACAAGAGGCACCAGGACCACATTCAGTCCTGTCAAAAAAGCGGTATTTGAGGCTGTTGTATATAGAAGTGCTACCGTCTGGAAGGCGTAGCCGCCAAAGAGCAAAGTCCCGAGAATTGCACCATGCTTTAAAAGTTGAGCGGTCACGGGACGTCGCCAAATAAAACAAAAGAAAAAGAGGAGCAAAAAAGCCAGGATAAAACGTTGCGAGAGAAAGACGAATACTCCTACCTGCTCGATCGCCTCCTTTACCATAACGAAGGTAATGCCCCAGAAAAAGGTGACAAGAAGCAAGAGGAAATCTGCTCCCACCTTTCGCATTTTGTCGGATTGAATTTTCATATCAATTACCTAATTATTACGATACGACCCCCGAAACCCGAAACTCATATATCCCCTACCATTCTCAAACGCAATCAAAAATAAAACAAACAAAAGTATTTCTACCTTGACAATCCAACATCCCAATAGTAATTATTTTTTTTGCTTGTCATTAACTTCATAAAAGGAGGAGAGTATGAAAATATTTCGTGTACTGACAGTTTTGCTTGTGTTGGCCGGTTTTGTCGTAGCGCCAATGATGTCCGGTTCTGCTTCAGCAGCGGACACCATTACGGTTGCTACTGATGCCACATGGCCACCTATGGAAATGGTAGATG
>CAZKGS010000041.1:0-4646 GCA_964552105.1 uncultured Syntrophaceae bacterium | reverse complement strand
GACACCATTACGGTTGCTACTGATGCCACATGGCCACCTATGGAAATGGTAGATGCAAATAAAGTCATCGTTGGCTTTGACATTGATTTTCTCAATGCCGTTGCCAAAGAGGCAGGATTCAAGGTGATATTCAAGAACACCGCGTGGGATGGGATCTTTGCCGGTATAGCCGCCGGAAAGTATGATGCCATCATTTCTTCTGTTACCATTACGGAGGAACGTCAAAAAACGATGGATTTTTCAATGCCGTACATTAATGCGGGCCAGATTCTTATTATCCCAAAATCAGTGAAAAATGTCGAAACCCTGTCAGATATGAAAGGGCAAAAAGTCGGCGCTCAGATCGGCACAACCGGTTCATTTGAAATCAAGAAAACAAAGGGTGTTACTCTTAAGTCTTATGATGAAATCGGCCTGGCATTCGAAGATATGGCAACCGGCCGTATCGGTGGTGTCGTGTGTGACACACCGGTGGCCGCGAATTACGCCCTTCAGAGAGAAGAATACAAAGCGAAATTCAAGATAGTCGGGAAACCGTTTACCGATGAATACTACGGTGTTGTTGTACAAAAAGGAAACCAGAAACTACTGGATCTGCTTAACAAGGGAATCAAGGCGGTTCAGGCCAAAGGAATTGACAAGCAATTAGAGAAAAAGTGGCTGAGATAACGAAAGAAACAAAACAGGCGGTTATAGCCGTCGGCGACGGCGCTGCAATCCCTACCAAAAAAGATATTGGGTTATTTACAGCGTGGAGAGTCGCGTTTGCCGGCTCCATTGGCATAGTCGCCTACCTGGCAATCTTTAACCCGGATCCCTATCTGGATATTTTAAAATTTCTTCCGGATGGGATCCTGGTTACTTTTCAGGTAACTATTGAGGCTATTGTTCTCTCCCTGATAATCGGGCTCTTTACCGGTCTTGGAAGAATATCAAAAAACAGGATCATCAATGGAATCGCATCGCTTTATGTAGAAGTTATCAGAGGCATTCCTCTCCTCGTTCAGTTGTTTTATATCTATTTCGCCCTCGGCCGCATCGTGAACATACCCGCCATGGCAAGCGCGGTAATTGCAATGGCCGTTTGCTATGGCGCATATATGGGCGAGATATTCCGCGCCGGTATCGAATCGATCCCGAAAGGACAGATGGAAGCCGCCCGTTCCTTAGGTATGTCCTCAGCTCAGGCAATGAGGCATGTCATATTACCACAGGCATTCAAAACGATCCTGCCCCCCGTGGGAAATGAATTTGTGGCTCTTCTGAAAGACTCCTCCCTTGTTTCTATCCTTGCCGTGTCGGATCTGCTCCGGAGAGGGCGCGAATTCGCTTCCGAATCGTTCACATATTTTGAAACGTACACCATGGTTGCCCTTATCTATCTTATTATTACACTGTTTTTATCAAAGCTCATCAGTATCATGGAGGAACGAATCAGTGTCGACTAACAACGCCCCTCCCATAGTTCAGATGAGAAATGTGGTGAAATACTTCGGGCAACTGAAGGCCCTGGATAATGTCTCCCTAAACATATATGACAAGGAAAAGGTGGTTATCTTAGGACCGAGCGGCTCCGGAAAAAGCACACTACTTCGATCCATCAACCAGTTAGAAGAAATAAATTCAGGAAGTATTATTGTAGATGGAATAGAAGTCCATGACGACAAGGCAGATATCAACAAGGTTCGTGAAGAGGTTGGGATGGTCTTTCAATCCTTCAATGTTTTTCCCCATAAAACAGTCCTGGAAAACGTGAGCCTTGCACAGACTGTTGTACGCAAAAGATCCAAAAAAGAAGCAGCGGAAATCTCTATGGGATTGCTTGAAAAAGTCGGAATTACCGAAAAAGCCAATCAATACCCGGGCAAACTCTCCGGTGGCCAACAACAACGCGTTGCCATAGCAAGAGCCCTGGCAATGAAACCGAAGATCATGCTATTTGATGAGCCCACATCTGCCCTCGATCCGGAGATGATAGGAGAAGTCCTGGACGTCATGACAAAACTGGCAGAAGAAGGAATGACGATGATCGTTGTCTCTCATGAGATGGGCTTTGCCCGTGAGGTGGCAGACCGTATAATATTCATGGACTATGGATCAATCATAGAAGAAGGAACACCGGAACACTTTTTCCAAAATCCCACACAGGACCGCACAAAGCTCTTCCTGAGTCAGATACTCTGACAGAAATATTCTCTTCCCAATGTAAAACGTGTATGTTACAAGAAAAGCTAAATCAAATTCTTGTGAGCACGTTATATGGTTCAATCCATTCTGCTTTTCTGCACCGGCATAGTTTTATTCTTGTTCGGAATGGTCAGGCTGAGCGCAACTGTCCAGCGCAGATTTACCAACTACCGATTACGAGAGTATTTCAAATTATCTGTTAAGAATCCCATATACGGGGTCATAACGGGCCTCGTGTCAACAATTCTCTTTCAGAGCAGTTCGGCAACATCTGTCCTTACCGTTGGACTGGTCAGCGCCGGCCTGATCAGTTTCTACCACTCCCTCGGCATTATCCTTGGAGCCGGTATAGGCACAACATTAACCGTGCAGCTTGTGGTGTGGAAATTTACCGATGTCTCAGCTATTTTCGTCATTCTTGGAAGTATCATATGGATCTCCGGGAAAAACAAATGGAAATACATTGGGGAGACAATCTTTTATTTCGGTTTGATTTTTTTCGGCCTGAGTCTGGTTTCCATGGCAACGGAACCGTTAAAACACAATGCTGCTTTTATGCATTACTTTCAAGAGGTAAAAAATCCCGCATTTGGTGTATTTATAGGCTTAGCCATAACCGCAATTATACAATCTTCAGCTATTCCGATTTCGATTCTCGCCATTTTCGCACAATACAACCTTGTAACCATAGACAGTTCCCTTCCTATTGTTTTCGGAGCAAATCTGGGAACGGCGGTAACGGCACTTCTGGCAGGCCTGACTGCAAATATCAACGGAAAAAAAACCGCTGTTTCCCATTTCCTTTTTAGGCTTTTTGGAGTCTTAATTGCACTGACAATTCTTCCTTTTTTCATACTTTCCCTGAAAAATATCACAGCAAACGTAGCCCAACAGATTGCCCTGGGGCATTTTTTCTTTAATCTCCTCATCGTCATCATTTTCATTCCCTTATTGAGGCCTTTTTCCCGATTGGTTGAAAAGATCATGCCAGGAAAAGGAGAAGTTCTGTCTCTATGGCCTGAATACCTCGATGAAAGACGCCTCGCAGTGGCGGAGAGTGCTTTTGAGTGCGCACGTAAAGAGCTGGCAAGGCAAATTGCCATTGTACAAAACATGTTTTCCAAAAGTGTTGACCTTATATCGAATTTTAAAGATACGAAAAGAAATGAAGTGGATTATATTGAGTTTGTCGTTGATACGTTACGAAGAGAAATCGGAAACTATCTGTGCAGGATTTCAGAAAGTTCCCTCACTCCTGAATCATCGAGAAAGCTCTTTTTACTTTCACAACTCACCGATGACATTGAAAGGATCGGTGATCACGCGCTGAGTCTGGCACTTCTTTCCGGGCGAAAACACCGAAGAAAGATTACTTTCACGGAAATGGGAAAATCCGACTTGAAAGAACTTATAACTCTGGTGACTGAAAATCTTGAAGATGCCGCTTCTCTTATTGATAACAAAGATGATGAAACCATAAAAAGTATTTTTGCAAGAGAGGAACAAATCGACATTTTAGAAAAAGAACTGAGAGAAAGACACCTCGAGAGATTTTACAAGAGAATATGTCCTGCCGAAGCGGGACCTATTTTTATTGAAATGCTGATACACCTTGAAAGGATCTCAGATCACTGCGAAAATATAGCAGAGTATATTCAAGATCTTAAAGAATAATAAGGGGTTGAAAAGCTCGCAGGTAGGGGGTAAAACCCTAAGTTCTAAGTTGACCAGGGTAACCCAGGTTTACAAGCTTTTTCAGCGGAAAATTGCTACGAACGATCAGATTAAAGTCCTTATAGAAAGCATCTCCCCGGGTGTTTTCAATCTCATATATGGAGAGTCAGGATTTCCTGTAGTTTTCTTCTAACGTCTTCTCTGGGCTGTTTCCAGGTGGGGTGAGGCTTGGGTGGCGGCAGATGTTTAATGGTCAGTGTGTTATCAAGAAAAAATTTGTAGCCGTACATGCGCATATTAATAAGGTAATTGATATCCTCGCCGCGGGTTACACCCGGATCAAACGGAATCAGGCGAAAAATCTCGCGGTGGGTAACCATGTTGCCACCAAAGACAAAAGGCGTTCCCTTCAGACGAGGCCCGTGGCCAATTATCTGCTCAAAGGCCTCTTTCATTCTGTCAAGCTTGTCCCAATGTCTCATCCAGGCCTTTCTCTCACGTCTGAGGAGCCAGTTGTCGTCGGGCTGGAGATAGTAACCTGCCACTGCTCCGACAAAATCGGAATCAATTGTCTTTCCAATGAACTCCCGCGCCTTTCTAATGAATTGCGGATCTTCAAAAATCTCATCATCATCAATCAGCACTGCGATCTCAGAACCCAGCACATGGGGCAAAAACAGGCATATATTGCGGATGTTTGATTAACCGCTCAGTTTGAGAAGATGTTTGTATTCTTCCCCAACGGTCTCTTTGAGACAGAAATGCATATGTTGCAGGTGAGAATG
>CAZKGS010000040.1:0-13778 GCA_964552105.1 uncultured Syntrophaceae bacterium | reverse complement strand
TTTTCTGAAGTCGTCAGACTTATCCATATCAGACTCGAGGGCGGATTTTAATTGAACAAGAGAATCGCTTGCCAAGTCGAGTTTTCTCGTATTTTCTTCCATTTCCGCGGTGTAGCTTTCTGACCTTCGTTTGAGATCTTCAATCCGCTTTACAAGTTCGGTCTGCATATTTTTGAGTCTTACCTTTTCAGTAAGAATATCAACATGTTCAATCTTACTCTCCTCCAGTTTGCTGTGAAGCGCCGCCTCTATCTCTTTCAGTTCCTCTGTCCTCTCTTGACTTTTAGCGACGGAGTCCATGATATCAGCGATTCTTTCGTCCGACCCGGCCATTTTCAACTGGAGAGTGTTCAGTTCTTCTATCGTATTTTCCTTCTTGCGGTTCAGTGACTCAATCTCAGTTATGTTTTTTTGTTTTCTCATTGATATGTCGGCGATTTTTCCCTTTGAAAACTCAATTCCATGTTCCTTGACGTTTACTTCGGTCTTTATTTCATAAAGTTTTTCCTGAAATCTTGAAGCCGACCCTTCATTTTCGAGGATATCTGCCTTTATCGTTTCTATCGACGCCTCAAGATTTCTCAGTGTTGTTTCGGCCTCGGTTTTCTTGCGAACAATCGCATCATGTGCAACTTCTAACGATTTCTGTTTTTCGGCCAAATCGAAAAATGTTTGCAGTGCAAGGGAGAGTTCCGCCTCTTTTATATCTTTTTTAAATATTTTGTATCTTTCTGCCTTTTTTGCCTGTCTCGATATCGAATTGAGCTGTGATTTTACCTCACTGATTATATCGGCCAGGCGAACGATGTTTTGCCGTGTGGATTCCATCTTTCGAGAGGCGGCTTCTTTTCTGCCCTTATATTTTGAGATGCCTGCCGCTTCTTCGATGAATTGCCGTCTGTCCTCGGGTTTTGCCTCAATGAGATGTGCGATGTGGTTCTGTTCTACCAGAGAGTATGTCCTGATACCAATTCCTAAGTCCATAAGAAATTCTCTGATATCGAGCAATCTGCAGGGTACTTTATTAAGATAATATTCACTTTCGCCATCACGGAAGGTTCTCCTTGAAATCATGACCTCGCTGCAGTTGTCATAGTCGCCCGGAAAGTTCTGTCCATTGGCTGCAAGGATCATTGACACTTCAGTCATACCGACGGGAGAGGCATTGTTACTTCCGTTAAATATTACATCGTTCATTTTCTTTGCGCGGAGCACCTTATGCCGCTGTTCGCCCATAACCCATCGGATAGCATCAACTATATTACTCTTTCCGCATCCGTTGGGGCCGACAATAGCACTGATTCCGTCTGAGAAATCAAGGGTACTCTTGTCCCTGAAAGACTTAAATCCTATTATTTCTAATTTCTTTAGTTTCATTTAAGGATACCCATGCTAAAGCTTTGCAACAATAGCGGAGGACAAAAAACTCCGTAATTTTTTGGAATTCTAACAGAGAAAAATTCCTTTGTAAAGAAAAAATACAACAAATTGTATTCTGCCCATATTAGACCACAACATATTGTATGATCAAGGGAAAGCTCCCCGTAGCAAGCTTGGCAATTTACTGTGTCCGCTCGCTAATCGCACACCTGAAACGAAACTGAATGTAATTTAGGACAAGACAAGCGAATGCGAAAGGATTATCCGGTTGCGGCGGATGACTGCGCAAAACTTCGGGTTTAAATTCTTCTTGACACGGGGGGAAGATTATCTAATAGAAATAAGGATTGAGTAAAAGACTATCGGCGAGAGAAGGAGAAGAGTTTTTTTAGAGGGTTTGAGCATCGGAGAACTGTATTTTTCAATACTTTCGGTTTGCTGGTGCCAACTTTGACGAGCTGTACCAGGTGGATCATGAAAGAAGATGATTGGAAAGTTGTACATATAGCATCGGGAATGACAAATGCCAATATTATAGTTGGAAGATTGAAAACAGAGGGAATTCCGACCAGATTGAAGTACGAAGCGGCGGGTACAATTTACGCTGTTACTATTGACGGTCTGGGTGAAGTTAGGGTAATGGTTCCTTCAAACTGCCTGGAAAAGGCAAGGGAGGTTCTTTCAATATCCTACAGGGATGAAGATATTGACTGGGAGGAGAAATAAGAATCAAGAGTGAATAATGGAAAAGAAGTGGCGGTTCACTCTTTATTGTTTACAGTATCCCATCCAGGGGCGTGCCACATTTAGGACAGAGGGATTCTCGCAAAGTAATCCTGTTTATAGTAAACCCATACCTGTCAATGAGGAGTGCTCCGCAGTTGTAACACATCGTTTTTTCACCAATATCTCCCGGAACGTTACCGCTGTATACGTACTTAAGTCCCGTTTCTTTGCCTATTTCAGCTGCCCTGTGTATCGTTTCTACCGGGGTTAATGGTAGATTTGCCATCTTATACTGGGGATGAAAGCGGCTGATATGCCAGGGAGTTTCAGCTCCAAGTGAAAGAATGAATTCGGCAATCTGCCTCAATTCTTCTTCGGTATCATTTAAGGTGGGTATAACGAGGGTCGTTATCTCCACCCAGATGTTCAGTTCTTTCATCTTCCTTATACTATCGAGAACCGGCTGAAGTCTTGCCCCGCACCACGTTTTGTAAAAATCATCGCTGAAGGATTTCAAGTCCACATTGGCTGCATCAAGGTAGGGTGATATTTTCTCAAGAGCCTCTGCAGTCATAAAACCGTTAGTGATAAAGACATTTTTAATCTTTCTTGTGTGAGCGATACGGCAGATGTCGTAGGCATACTCGAAAAATACGGTCGGTTCGGTGTATGTGTAGGCGATGGTCATCGATTTTGTTCGTACAGCTTTTTCGATGATTTCCTCCGGAGCAACCTCTCTCCCGATTATATTACCCGTCTCCCGCGGTCCCTGAGAAATGTCATTATTTTGGCAGAAGGTACATGAAAAGTTACACCCGACGGTAGCGATAGAAAAGGATCTCGATCCGGGCCAGACATGAAAGAGAGGTTTTTTCTCGATAGGGTCAACATTTTCAGCTATGACCCTTCCGTAGACCAGTGTGTAGAGGACGCCCTCCCTGTTTTCGCGTACCCCGCATATCCCTCGTCCTGTCGGAGGAATCTTACACCTGTGCTCGCAGAGAAAGCACCTTACAGCGCCACCATCCAGCTTCTTATAGAGCATAGCTTCCCTTGTCATCTTTTTATCTCCCTGAAAGCTCCGTGGACTTTATGTTTTCTTTCTGTTCCGACTTTAATATGACTTTTCACTATGTCCTGTATAGTCCTGTGAGTAAATACCACTGGAAAGGACAGTCCGATAAAAGCACCGAAGGGATTATTCATGACTGGAATAATCTCCTCAAGACCGGTTGCAAATGAATACCAGCCGAAGGGAAGAAAGATGACACTTCCCCACCTGATATTGACACCGGGGAGTACAGCTCTGACTATTTGGATCAATTCCCCTACACCGAAAAAGCGGGCGCTGTTGAATATGGATTGTCTGAAAATCCCTTTCACCCTGCGCTGCATACCGATTATGGCGTATTTATTTAAAACTCCGATAAAAACCCTGCCCCTGCATACCCTGATTGCTTCGGCTATAGCCATCTGAGGGTCATCTGTAAATTCGATAGAGGTAATCATAGTGACAATATCAAATTCGTTGTCTGAAAAGGGAAGATCTTCTGCCTTTCCCATATGGAAATCCGCTCTCTGTCCCAGCTTTTTTTTTGCAATGTTCAGCATGGAGGGAGATGATTCGAGACCGGTTACATTACACCCTTTTCTTCTGAAAAAGCGAAGATGATTCCCCGTTCCGCATCCTACATCGAGGAGCCTCTCGCCCTCCTTTGGCGCTATAAGATTGAAGATAATACCCTTTTCTCTTCTGTCTATGTAACTTCCAATAGGTGTCAGAAACCAATCATCGTATGATCGGGCTGTTTCTTCATCAAAGATCATCAAATTTCCTCAAACAGTTATAAAAGATGTTTTACCAAGCGAGTGAAATCCTCAGTGAGCCCAATAGGAACGTTAGCCTCCTATTGAACGCATATCTCTTACACATTTTTTGAAATGTACCTTATCGGAGATGGAGGTATCGTATCGAGTTGGTTTTTTGGCGATGATCGTTTTTATCAAATCTTCCAGTTCTAAATCGCTGCACCCGGCGCGCAACGGCCCTTTTAGATCGATTTCTTCATCGGAGAGCAGGCATGCCCGAAGATGACCGTCAGAGGTAAGGCGGAGTCTGTTGCATGATTCACAAAAATGGTGACTAATAGCACTTATAAAGCCGATTTCTCCCTTTCCGCCCTGTATCTTGTAAATGTTAGCAGGGCCGTCCGTTTTATTTCTCAGGCCGGATACTGGTTCAAGTATATGATATTTCCCTATTTTTTCCATCACGAAATCGTTAGACACATATTTGTCATTATTATGAGTACCCACCTCACCGACGGGCATCAATTCAATAAATCGCACCTGATAAGGTTTTTCTGTTGCAATTTTTGCAAAATCCAGAACTTCGTCTTCGTTCACGCCCTTTATTACCACAACGTTAATCTTGATTGGTAAGAATCCAGTCTTTTCCGCCTTGTCAATACCCCCGAGGACTGCTTTCAGGTTTCCTCCTCTGGTAATGCTTGCATATTTTTCCGGATTAAGGGAATCGAGGCTGATATTTATTCGCCGTATACCCGCATTGAAAAGCCCCTCAGCAAAGTTCTCAAGCAGTATGCCATTCGTTGTCAATGTAATATCTTTCAGCCCGTCTATTTGTTTAAGGGATGCAAGGAAATCTACAACTCCCTTTCTTACCAGCGGTTCTCCACCGGTCACCCTGACCTTTTCAATTCCTGTCTGCACGGCAATGTTAATCACTCTTAATATCTCTTCATATTTGAGTATATCATTGTGACCTATCACAGAAACCCCTTCCTTGGGCATGCAGTAGACACAGCGAAGATTACATCTGTCGGTAATTGAAATCCTTAAATAGTTGATATTTCTATTATTCTTGTCGATCATGAGTTTCCCCTTAGAAAAGTAAAATACCTTTTAACACATTTAAGGACGTATCGCAAGAACAGCATGCATTCAGCGATCAGATATGCTGTTAATATGTGGGGTCTCAATGCCGGAGATTTTTAAAAGGTGTTAAAGCATTAATCTCTCCTCAAGTGAACGCCTCATTCTCGACTGTCGGATTTTTAATCTCATGTCGCAATAATCCGGAAAACCCCTGACTCTGCTTATAGGGTTTACGTAAAAAGGAATTAATTGATCAACTGTTTAATTTTTCAACAGAGGTATGTTTAAAAATTAAACAGTTTTAGTTTATTGTCTATTATCTATTATTGATTACTCAATAGATGTGCGTTGTGCCTATAAGCCAACTTATTATATTTATTGAACTTATTTACATGAAATCGGCTTGTTTCCAGAATATTCCGGTTTTGGCACAAATATTGTTATCTACTAGGATAAAATTTATAAGAACTAAGAAAGGGAGGTTAAGGTCATGAAAGAGATAATGGTTACGTTAACACAGACTTCGGTGGGGATAAGTGTAGCGATAGTGATGGGACTCGCTATTCTTGCATTTGCTATCTGGTATGGTTTCTACATTATATACCTTCCGGTAGCATCTCTCACCTCTGTTGTGAAAATTAAGCTTGAAGAACGCAGGTTGAGAAAAGCAGGGTTGGTTGCCGACTATGATTTTCATTATGCATCGATTCCCGAAGTGGGACTTACCATGGCGGATGGCGGTAGCCAGATAGAAAAAAAGAAGTCCCCTGACAAAGAAAGATAGCCTTTCATATCATTATCCTATGGACTGTTCAAATTGAGGAAGGAGATTTAAATGGGAATTGGCAGGAGAGTTTTTCTAAAGGGGTTAGGAGCAGGAATCGCGGGAGTAACTTCGGGAAGTATTTTGACGCCGGACAAGCTCGGGGCAACTGAAAGCGCTGGAAGTAAGGAAATTGCGGGGAGTGAAGAATTTATGGGTGTCCTGATTGACACCACCAGATGTGTCGGCTGCCGGAGTTGTGAGGTGGCGTGCGCTGAGGCACACAATTTTCCTGTTCCGGACATAGAGGATGAATCTGTTTTTGAAACACCACGACAGCCAACAGAATCACAATGGACAGTCGTTAATCGTTTTGAGACGGAAAAGGGGGAGGTTTTTGTAAAGAAACAGTGCATGCACTGCAATCAGCCTGCCTGTGCGGCGGCCTGCCTGGTCAATGCAATGCGTAAAACGAAAGAAGGGCCGGTTGTTTGGGGAGAAAACTGTATGGGGTGTCGGTACTGCATGTTTTCGTGCCCTTTTGACATTCCGAAGTTCGAATACGGTAAATGGAATCCCAAGATTCAGAAGTGCAACCTCTGCTGGGAAAGATTAAAGAAGGGTGAGAAACCTGCCTGTGTGGAAGCCTGTCCGGAGGAAGCATTGACTTTTGGTTCGAGAAGAAACATGATTGAAGAAGCAAACAGAAGGATATATGGCAGCCCCGGAGAATATGTTTCCCATATTTACGGGGAGCATGAAGTGGGAGGCACCGGATATCTTTATATTTCACCGGTTCCGTTTGAACAGATTGGCTTCCCAACCGATCTGGGGACAACTGCCTATCCGGAATATACCACCGGTTTTCTTTTCAGTGTTCCTTTCGTCCTTATTTTATGGCCCGCACTGCTGTCGGGAATCAGTTATGCGACTAAATGGAAAGAAGAGAAGAGAAAAGAGGGGGGAACACGATGAAGGGAAAAGCGGCTGCTGTAGAAATAAAAAACTTCAAGGAATTTGTAGCTTTCATTTTGAGTGAGTTGAAGCCAAAAGGGAAGCTTTTGACCCCCTTTAATGTGATTTCCGCTCCCATAATGCTTCTTGGTGCGGTACTCATGGTGATCCATTTGACAGGTTTTGCCGAGGTCACCCATCTTTCTCAAGAATTTCCATGGGGGATATGGATCGGATTTAATGTGATGGTAGGTGTAGCCTTTGCCGGCGGTGCCTATGTTCTCACCTTTGTCGTCTATGTCCTTCGATCGGAAAAATACCATCCGATTATCAGAGCGACCGTTCTCAATGGTTTCCTTGCCTATGTCTTTTATGCAGGTGCACTGGCCCTTGATGTCGGTCGTCCGTGGAATATGGTAAATGTACTGGTGGGAAACAGTTTCGGGGTAGGTTCAATACTGTTTTTGGTTGCCTGGCACTTTTTACTTTACATGGTAGCAGAGTTTATTGAAATTTCTCCTGCATTCGCCGAATGGCTTGGATGGAAGAGGGTTAGGAAATTCCTCTGCACGCTTACCCTTGGAGCGGTAATATTCGGGATCACCCTTTCCACCCTTCATCAATCGGGTCTCGGGGCATTGTTTATGATGGCCAAGGGGAAAATCCATCCCCTCTGGTATTCAGAATATGTTCCTATACTCTTTCTTGTTTCCAGCATCTTTGCAGGGATTTCCCTGGTAATATTTGAAGGATCAATAAGCCACAGGGTTTTTAAGGATAAGTTGAGCTACGAGTATCGTACATCTTACAAAGACATGATGGTGGGTCTGGGGAAGATATGCGCGGGTGCAATGTTCGTTTATTTCTTCCTGAAATTAGTTCTATTGATCCATGGCGGGCACTGGTCGCTGTTGAATACACCAATGGGTTACTGGTACCTTATCGAGGTTGTCGGACTGGTGGCCATCCCCTGCTTTTTGTTTCTTCAGGGTGCGAGGTATAAAAATCTTACCTTAATCCGTGTAGCCACGGTTCTTGCCATGTTGGGGATTGTGATCAACCGCCTCAATTATTCAGTTATTGCATACAAATGGTGGATACCTTTCAGTCAAAGGTATGTTCCCTCCCTGGGGGAAATCGTCATAGCTCTCACTTTTGTATTTATCAATATATGGGCATTCAGGTGGATTGCGATGAGAATGCCGATATTCGAAGCGCCGCCTGCATGGGCAGTTGAGGAAGATGAACGAGAAGAAGAAGACTTTGCTTTTGAACCTAAACTGGGCGTTACTATGGCCGATGGCGGCAAAAAAATGGTTGAGAGAGAACGGTGATTTGTGTATCCGGATCTCAAAAAAATATTTGACTGATTGACATTAATCGAGAAAGGACATTTTACAATGGAAGGTTTTACATACGTTGATATATTTGCAACAAAGGGGCCTGAATATCTTCTTGTAATAAGTGCTCTTCTAACATTTATCTTCTTCTGGAAGATGTTGAGTACGCCTGCAAAAAAAGTTTATGAGGTGGTTGAAAGTATTGTTCCCGCCGTCGGCAAGTGGTTTCGTCTTCCCGCCGAGGGGATATATTTCCATCAGGGGCATGCCTGGGCAAAGATGGAAAATGAAGATGTGGTAAACGTAGGCATTGATGATTTTGCCCAAAAGCTGGTGGGAAAAATCGATTCAATTGAGGTACCGAAAGTTGGTTCTGCCGTTACCCAGGGAGAGAAGGGCTGGACACTGAAAGTAGACTCCAAATCTATTGACATGCTCTCACCAGTCGATGGAAAAGTATTGGCCATAAACAGAAAGCTTGTGGAATCACCGGAAAGTATCAATGAAGATCCTTACGGTGATGCCTGGTTGATGAAAGTTCAGGTACCAAAGGTTTCGGCAAATTTGAAGAATCTATTATCGGGTAAGGTCGCCGGAAGATGGATGGAAGAAGTGAGGGAAGATTTACTTTCCCGGATGAACTATAATCTTGGTACAGTTTATCAGGACGGTGGTGTGCCGGTTAATGGTATAGCAAGAAATTTAGATCAGGAGAAATGGGATGAAGTGGCGAAGGATTTTTTCTTGACTTTATAACATTGACAGGTGTGATTGAAGAAGCCTTTGTGTCTTATAACCTCTTGCCGGATTAACCGGGTAATTGTTGCTTAGAAGGTGTAAAAACGAGGATCCGAGTTTAGGGACATTAGGAGAGAGTATATGAATAAAGAGGATACAAAGTTTCACGTGATACCCCGGGAAGAACTAAAGTGTATCTGGATGGCTATCGGTTTGGTATCTTACAAACTCTGTGATCGCTGTCATCAGTGTGAAGACTGCCAGTTCGACAAGGCGATGAGAAATGAAGCCGTTACGAAGGGTGGCTTCCAGGAATCAGGAACCGATTATGAAGAAGGAGTGCCTGAAAATGATTCTTCCATCTGGATTGACGAATCAGTCTTTTACCATATTAATCATTGCTGGATAAAAGTGGAAAAACCCGAAAAGGTGAAGGTAGGGATAGATCCTTTCTTAGCCCAGTTTATCTTGAACCCCAAGGTGGTTATTCTACCTGAAACAGGAGATTTTATTGACCGGGGAAACTGTTTTGCCCATATTATCCAAGAAAATAATATCTTTCCTGTCATTTTCCCACTGAGCGGATCGATTCAAGCATCAAACCTTAACCTGAAAAAGAAGCCGGAACTGATAACCAGTGATCCGCTGGGAGAGGGCTGGTTGGTAAAGGCAAGGCCGGAAAATCTTGGACATGATCTGAAATATCTTCTCTTTGGTAAAAAAGCCCTCTCATGGTATCAAGAAGAAGAAAGGGAATTAATAGCCTTAAGAGATTCAATGCTGAAAAGCGCCCAGAGAGATTTGGGCCCCACCATGCAGGATGGGGGTGCCCAAATAAGCCGCTTAGGAGATCTGCTGACTCCTGAACAATATTCTCGAATTTTAGACTCTTTTGTTACGAAGCCGAGAGACTTAGAGGAGCGATACAAAACTCCTAACAGGGGAAAATCTTCTCTCATAAAAAAAGACAAAAAAGCGAATGAGTTTTGAACTGTACAGCAAGCGCATTATTCTTCGAATTACTTCGTTCCCCGCAGCTTGCTGCGGGGAGCTTCAAAATCCCGCCACTGGTGGTGATTAAAAAAAGTTAAAAATCTTTTTATTTTGAATGCCTTTCAGGCAGGAAGGGCAAAGCTCTTTAGACTTTTGATCTATATCCTCTACATACGTAGAGGCATTCATCACACAGTGGGGTCTATTACAATGCACCAACCCATAAGTATGCCCCAGTTCATGTATCGCCTCTTTGATTAATCTGTCACTCAATATCTTATCATCTTTTGGCATGCCATAGTATTGATTGTCTAATCGATGTGAGGACACTACCGCGCCAACTCCATTGAGCTGGGCCTCGCCGAAAACAAAGGTAAGGATGGGAATACACAGATCTACATCAGCAACCCCCAGTATTTTCAGTGTATCCTTGGGAGGATTCGTAATTAATTGGAGAAGAATAAGGGAGGAATTGTACTGGTTACGGGAGGGATCAAAAGTGGAAGGTAAGTCGATTTCAGATTCACAGATCTTTATGTTCAGGTGTAATGTATGTGAGATGGCTTCTTTTAAAGGCTTCAGGCAAGAATAATCCTTCAACTTTATAGGCACAATATAAATATAGGACATAATACGCCAATCACATCAGGGCTGTTTTTGTAACCGGTACTTCTCGATTTTATTATAAAGAGTAACTCTATCAATTTTAATAATCTTGGCTGCGCGAGAAATGTTCCATCCTGTTTGGTCCAGAATCTTTTTGATGTGAGCTTTTTCCACCTCTTCAAGAGAATCTCCCTCGGAGGATTTCAATTGGGATGGAAAGGTAAAGAAAAGATTGTCCACTTCAATTCGTTTCCCTTTTGCCCCGACTATAGCCCGTTCGATTACATTTCTTAACTCTCTAATATTTCCTGGCCAATCGTATCTGGTAAGCACATCCAAAGTTTCCGGAGATAAATCGGTAACAGTTTTATTCATGGTCTGTGAATACTTATCTACAAAATAGCGGGCCAATAAAGGAATATCATGCTTTCTTTCTCTCAAGGGGGGAAGGACAATGGAAAAAACATTTAACCTGTAATAGAGATCTTCCCTGAAGCGACCGTCTTTTACCGCTTTTTCCAAGTCTCTGTTGGTAGCAGAAATAATCCGAAAATCGACATCAATCGTCTTGTTACCGCCAAGACGATTGAACTGCTTGGTCTCGATAGCTCGAAGGAGATCCATCTGCATTTTCATGCTGATATCTCCTATCTCATCGAGGAAAAAGGTGCCATTGTTGGCCATTTCAAGTTTGCCTTTTCTCTGGTACACAGCTCCGGTAAAGGACCCTTTTTCGTGCCCGAAGAGTTCACTTTCGAGCAGACCTTCTGGAAAGGCCCCGCAGTTAACAGTAATGATGGGGAAATATTTACGGTTGCTATGGCTATGGATTGCGCGGGCGATCAGCTCCTTACCGGTTCCGCTTTCTCCTCTGATCATCACGGTTGAGTCGGTTTCAGCCACAGTGGTAACCATCTCCATAACCTTTTTAATAGCTGAACTTTCTCCTATAATATCATCCAAGGCAGATAGTTCATCAATCTTCTGCCGCAGCTGGATATTCTCCGAAATGAGACTTCTCTGTTCAACCGCTTTTTTGATCATAAGGCTTAAGTTGTCAGGATCTATAGGTTTTGTGATATAATCAAATGCCCCTTCTTTTAACGCCTTGATTGCGGTGTCCACGGAAGCAAACGCCGTAATTATGATAGTTATAATGCTTTTATCAATCTGTTTAATTCGTTCCTGCAGCTCAAGCCCATCCATGCCCGGCATTTTAATATCCAGAAAAATTATATCCCAGGAATCTTCTTGAAGTTTCTTCAAGGCACTTTCTGCATCCTCTGCTGTATCAACCCGATAGCCATCAAGCTTGAACCACTTACAGAGGGAATCTCTCACCGAAGGTTCATCATCAACAATCATTATTGCTATATCTTGGGGTTTCATCTCTAATCTCCTCGATTTTACGTTTCTCAGTAACTTTATTTAAATGTCATCTTTATTTGGGGGCACCCGGGGAAGGGTAATGGTGAATTTGGTTCCCCGGTCTGCCTTCGATTCTACTTCTATGTTACCGCCGTGTTGTTGTACGATCCCGTAAACCACTGACAGGCCTATCCCGGCACTCTTATCCGTTTCCTTAGTGGTAAAATAAGGCTCAAATATGTTGGGAATAATATCTTTGGGTATTCCTTTTCCATTATCCTTTACCGTTAATTTAACCTGATCATTTTTTTCATGACAGTAGGTCTTAATTGTTACATTTCCCCCACTCGGCGTGGCCTCGATAGAGTTCATGATCAAAGCGATGAATACCTGCTGAAGGCTGGAATAGCACTGGATCAGGTCATTTCCCTGATCGAATTCTTTTAGTATAATTATTCCTTTCATCTGAGCACTGTGTTTAATTACCTTGACACTGGTACGGATAATTTTGTTGAGATGCTCCTCCTTTAAAATGCCTATTGTGCTCTTAGAAAAAAGGAGCAAGTTTCTTACAATATCACCGCATCTCTTTGCCTCATCGGCAATGAGGGAAAGATTTTGTTTCGTCATAGTTATCGCTTCCTGGCTATTACTTTCTTCGTTCAGATATCTTGAGGAGAGTTTTGCATAGGAGAGAATTCCGGAAAGAGGGTTGTTGATTTCATGGGCAACCATTCCCGACAGTTTTCCTAATGAAGCCATTTTTTCTGATAGTATCAGAGAAGATTGGGCTTTCTTGAGTTCGTTAGCCGATTCTTTCAGCTTTGAGGTCATCTTGTTGAAGGAGCTTGCCAGATCTCCAAGCTCGTCCTGTGATTTTACATCGACCTTATAGTCGAAATTGAGTTTGGCTACTTCTTTGGTGCCCTTGGCAAGCTTTTTGATAGGATGGTGAATCATTTTCCAGATGAAGAACCCTACGAGCATAGCCGTTATTAGTACCAGAATAAGAGAGTAGGTGATTATTTTTCGTTTGGTAGCTGTAATTTTATCATCGACCTTCTGAAGGGATAACTTAACATCTAAAAGACCGAGCAATTTTACATCAGGAGAGTGGGCGTGGCAGTCGGCGGTAAAACAATCAGGCTCATTCTCTATAGGATTGATCAAACCGAGCTGACGGTACCCGTCTTTCGATTTTAATATTCTAGTACGGTCTTCCGTGGGAAGAATTACCTTTGCAGACCCTTTCGCATGGCATACATAACACTGTTCGGCTTGCTTATCTACAATACGATTCAGCTCGTTTGAATTATTGGAGAAGGAAACCCTCCCTTTTTTATTGTAGATACGAACCCCATCGATATCCTGCTCCTTCCCGATGCTCATAATAGTATTGGTCAGGTCATCGCGGCTATTTTTTAACATACTGTAGCGTGTGGACCGCTTGATTATATTGCTTATATGAATTGCATTGGCGATGATGCTTTCCTTATCGTGGGACATAAAAGTATTTATGTTTTGATATAAAATGATGGTAAATGCTATTGCCAACAGAACGATCAGAAGAAGAAAAAGTTTTGCGCTGATTGAGCGGCCGGTAATAAGAAATTTTTTCAATATCCGATAAAAATAACTCATGGGGAACCTAATTCATCGACGAGGCGAGTATTACTATTGTCTGTATTGACAAGGTGTTGTCAGACATAACGTCTGCATTTTCTTTTCGTATATTATATTATTGTATAGTAACATTACTGATGATTAAATCAAGAGTTATTCCTTAGCTGATCTTCTCGTTCTGAACGGATATACACCAATGTAAAAATTAGCGCGTGATGATCTTCGTTTCATCGTGGTGCTGTAACAGGTTCAACGAGGGTTTAAATTTTTTTGATGGTGGGTTGTTTTTAGATTGAATCGGTAATAATTTTAGCTGGCTCCAATGCACAGTTACGAAAAAAATGACGTAGCGAGCGTACTTTACGAGGAAAGTTGTGGGGATTCATTTT
>CAZKGS010000039.1:0-13779 GCA_964552105.1 uncultured Syntrophaceae bacterium | reverse complement strand
TTTTGCCTTGCCTTATATATAAAAATGTTGACAATCAGTAAAAGGGTGAAATCAATTACAGTGAAGGATAATAAATTTGTTCATCTTTGCCAGCCAGATCCCTGCAAGTCCTGTGGAGCTTGTTGCGGGTTGTACAACTATGCAGACAGCACGAAAGAATCACTTGTTAAAAGATTGAGACGAAGGACCGTGTTGTTTCATGAGACTGTAAACGGGCCAAGTGATTTAGAAAGCTTTTCCCGGATGATCAAGGAATCAGAGCCTCAAACCAAAATTTATGAGGTTATATATTGCTGCGAATATCTCGGGTTTCTTGATAATAATGAGAAAAGGGTTGGCTGTCTTCTTCATCCCCTTCAAAATGGGGGTAAGGATTTCAGAGATGCATCATTTTATGGCAGGGATTTATGCGATGGTCACTTCTGCCCCAGCTATCATCATATTTCACGCGAGGAAAAACTGGCCTTAATCAATATTATCGAAGACTGGTATCTTTATGGCCTGTGTATTACCGATATAGATCTTGTTAAGGAGTACTTTCGGTTCATAAGCGAGGGTATTGGCGAGACGCCATCGGCCGATAGATTTAAGGAAGGTGTACTTAAAGACATCGCCCTTTGTTTTTTTTCGCTCAAACTTTCCTGGTTGTTCCGGTCACCGGAGACAAACCGTTTTGGAAAATATTATTTTGATGGATCCCAATATATGATAAATCATATCGATTACGATGCTCTGGGTTGCGAGAGATCAAGGTTTGACAGGATATTCCTGAGCTTGACTTCGCAGTTTAATACTCTGGAAGAATTGAGAAAAGGAGAAGCCATAATACAGGAAAATATTGATGAGTTTATACATAAATACCAGGAGGCATATTGACTCTTTTAACGGTATTACGGTATGTAAAATCAAGAGAAAGGGGGGCTGCGGGATGAAGGAGATAAAGAAAAATATTCTTTATTCAAAAGAAACGATAGAAAAACGTGTAAATGAACTTGCAGAGACGATTTCCCGTGATTACGAGGGGAGAGAAATCGTTTTTGTATGCGTTCTAAAGGGGGCCTTTGTCTTTTTAGCAGATCTTACAAGGAGACTGAAAGTGCCCCATGTCGTAGATTTTGTAAGATTGGCGAGTTATGGTTCCGGGACGGTCAGTTCGGGGAAAATAACAATCACAAAAGATATCGAAACTTCCATAGAGGGAAAAGATGTTGTCATTGTTGAAGATATAATCGATACCGGGATTACCCTGGATTTTCTGAAGGACAGATTGAAGAAAAATAATCCAAACTCTTTAAAAATATGCGCTCTGCTGGACAAGGAAGAAAGAAGAGAAGTTGAAGTTGATGTAGATTACGTGGGATTTATCATAGAGGATAAATTTATTGTGGGGTACGGGCTTGATTTTGATGAAAAGTTCAGGTGTCTGCCAGATATTTATGTAATTGAGGAATGAAAACCGGGAGAGGGAAGAAATAGTGATTATACAGTGTAAAAAGTGCGGAACAAAATACAGGTTTGACAAGGCATTGATAGAAGGGGAAGGAATATGGGTAAGATGCAGTCGTTGTAAGAATATATTCTTTCAAACCAACCCCGCGATAGAACAAATTGATGTTCCAGCCGATGTGATAGAAAAAAAATATGAAACGATAACTTTTGATGAAGAACTGCGGAAGATTGAAAAACATCCGGAAAAAAGAGATGGAGATCCGGGGCTTGGACAGGGGATAGAATTTATAGAGGAAGAGAAATCCTTCGATTTTCCATTAGATGAAGAACCTACGCCTGAAGCTGAAAAGAAATTCGGCAGTTTTGATGAAGTCTTGCCGGATAGAGTTCCTGAGGATTATGAGGTGTTTGTTGCAGGCGAAGATTGGCCAGGGAAGAAAGGAAAGGGGTTCTGGACCCCGGGCAGGATCGTTGCCTATCCGTTGGTTGTTATCATACTGTTTTTGAGCGTTTATCTCTGGATCTTTCCGCAGGTTGGCAGACAGGTTTTCGATAAAGTTTCTCCTGTCCTGGGTATGAAAGAAATTACAGGGGAGAAGAATACCGCAAAGGGGACCGTCAGCATAAGTGAGAAAAAGGTGTTCTTAAAAGATATAAAAGAACATCCCATGGAAAACAGGATCATTGGAAATATTCTCGTAATTGAAGGTGTTGCCGTTAATAAAAACGAGAGTTCTGTCTCGAATATCGAGGTGAAAGGGGAAATATTAGATTCGTCCGGAAATATTTTAGCGAAAGAGGAGATTTATGGAGGTAATATTCTTACGGAAGAGGAGTTGAAAAATCTGACGGAAGAAGAAATAAGAGATGAACTTTCGAATCCTGATGGAAGCGATTTTACTAACAGAAACATACCTTATGATGGGAAGATTCCCTTTATGATAGTGTTTAGTAATCCCCCGGAAAAAGCCAGTGAATATTTGATTGGTCTTGCAGGCATTAAGGGTGAATTAAGCCAATAGAATGAGACCTTTGCAGAATATTCCTTTGTTGAAGAAAATACGTTAAACCAGGGAGGCTTGTTTGTCACCGTTAAGAAAGGCCAGATTTGCCTTTTTATTATTGTTATTAATTTTTATTACAGGAACGCTGGGCTACCATTTCCTGGAAGGATGGACTTTCGGCGAATCTATGTATGCGACCATTGTTACCCTCGGCACGGTAGGATACGGTGATTTTTACCCTGTAAGCACGGAAGGGAGAATGTTTGCGGTTTTCCTTATTGTCTTTGGTGTGGGTACCATGGCCTATACCTTCGCAATGGCGATGGAAAACTTTATGGAAGGCCGCCTGAGAAAAGTATTGGGGAGGGGTAAATTGAAAAAACAGATAGAGAGGATAAACAACCATTATATTATTTGTGGTTGTGGAAAGATAGGACATCTCATCTGCCGGGAATTGGCTGATGAGAAAGTCGACTTTATCGTAATTGATAACAATCCGGAAGTTATCCAGAAGATCGAGGATGAAGAATTTATCTATGTTAATGGTAATGCAACAGATGACAAGATACTTATAGAGGCAGGAATAAAAAGAGCCAAAGGTGTTGTTTGTGTTCTTCCTACTGATGCGGATAATCTGTATGTTGTTCTGACGGCAAAAGAATTGAATCCGGATGTTTATGTGCTCTCGAGATTTGAGGATGAAGCATCGGAACGTAGATTGATAAAGGCAGGGGCGGATCGAGTCATATCTCCCCACAAAGTAGGAGGGATGAGGATGACTCTGGCTCTCCTGAGACCTGCCGTGCTGGACTTTATGGAAATTACAGTGGGGAGAAAGAATCTTTCGCTTCGTATGGAAGAGTTGAATGTTTGTGACAAATCACATGTTATTGGCAAGTCCCTGGCGGATTCAGGGTTGAGACGAGAATATGGTCTCATCGTCGTGGCAGTGCATAAAAGATCGGGTCAAATGGTACTTAACCCCTCTGCCAATTACGTCATCGAGGAGGGAGATAATCTGATAGCCCTTGGCGAAGGAGAAAAGCTGGTCAAGTTTTCTGAAGTATGTCAAATCTGAGGGATGAAGGGATAACCCCCTCCCGTATAATGACCGGCGGATCAATAGTCACATCGACAATAGTTGAGCCCATTCCACCCGGTGTCCGGCCCCCGTCAATAATGGCATCAACCCTGTCGCCAAGGCTGTCTATAACATCGTCAACTGATGAACATTCCTTCTTGCCGGACAGGTTTGCACTGGTGGCAGTAATAGCCCTCGACAGGGCTTTTGCGAGACTGGTCGCAACGATATTGCTGGAAAGACGAATTCCTATTTTCCCTGTTCCCGCTGTCAGTTTCTGAGGAACATTATGTGAAGCCTCAAACAGGAGGGTAAGGGCTCCTGGCCAGAACCTGTCCATGAGTTTCCTGCCCGTTTCAGGGATAGCTTTTGCATATTTGATTACATCATTTTGCTTACCAATAATGACCGGAATAGGCTTGTTAAAACTTCTTCCTTTAATCATGTAAATTTTTTCTATCGCTTCCTCGTTTTCCGCGTCCGCGCCTATGCCATAAAAGGTTTCCGTTGGAAAGGCGACAACACCTCCTCCCTTCAGGATTTTTACGGCCCTGTCGATTAACGATTGCTCGGGATTATTCGGGTCTAACTTCAGGATGTCTACCATTCGAGTTTGTCATGTTTTTCTTCAATATCTTTAGCCATATTTGCAATATATGTGTCCAGCTTTTGCCGGATCGCTTTATTTTCCAGGGCGAGTATTCTAATGGCCATGAGAGCTCCGTTTTTTGCTCCCGCCTTCCCGATTGCCATGGTAGCAACTGGGACACCTCCCGGCATTTGTGCAGTTGATAAAAGTGCATCAAGACCGTTTAATGATGTTGCATCGATGGGGATTCCTATAACGGGAAGAGTGGTTTGTGAAGTGATGACTCCTGCCAGATGAGCGGCTGCACCGGCGCCCGCAATGATTACTTTAATCCCCCTGTTTGCCGCTTCTCTCGCGAATTTTGTCGTTCTTTCCGGCGAGCGATGGGCTGAGGTCAGAAAGACCTCATAAGGAATATTAAAGTCATTCAGAATTGCAATGGTTTCTTTCATAACAGGAAGGTCGGAATCACTTCCCATGACGATACTAACTAATACCCCGGTATTTTTCCCCATATCAATTTATCTCCGTTTTTATTTAAAAATGATCCCGCAAGACATTTACTGAAAATTCGAATATCGAAATCCGACTTTTTACCCTTTTTTGTCATTCCCGCGGAAGCGGGAATCCAGTTCTTTCGAATACTTATGGACTCCATCCTTCGCGGGGGTGACTCGACTTTTGAATTTTTACGAGTTTATCAACCTTTAGCCTTTAGTGTCTAAAGTGTCTCCTTCCTGTAAAGATCATTGCGATGCCGTGTTCATCTGCTGCCTTTATGGCTTCCTCATCTCTTATCGATCCGCCGGGCTGAATAATAGCCGTTACACCTGCTTCAGCAGCCATGTCCACGCCATCTCTGAAGGGAAAGAATGCATCTGAGGCAAGTACTGTCCCTTCGGTGGGCATATTTGCCTTCATCTTGGCTATTTTTACCGAATCAACCCTGCTCATTTGACCTGCGCCCACTCCTATCAGTTGATTCTTAGTAGCGAAAACAATAGCGTTGGACTTTACATGTTTTACAACATGCCATGCAAAATCAAGGGCCTGGTATTCATCTTCTGTAGGAGTTCTTTTGGTCGCTACTTGAGCCGTTTTGATATTTTCACCGATACTGTCCCTTTCCTGTATGAGAAGCCCTCCGACAACTCTTCTATAGTCATAATCGGCAGGTCGGTCTCCTGCAGATGATGGAATTTCCAGTATCCTCATATTCTTTTTTGTGCCCAGTATGTCGATAGCATCCTTGTCAAAACCGGGAGCAATAACGACTTCCAGGAATATTTTTGCAATTTCTTCGGCTGTTTTTTTGTCTACTCGTCTGTTAAAGGCAACAATCCCTCCGAAGGCCGATACGGGATCGGTTTCCATAGCCTTTTTATAGGCCTCCAGAATGTCATCGCCCGATGTTGCCGCACCGCAGGGGTTCGAATGTTTCATTATGATGGCAGTGGGAAGTTCAAAATCGGATGCCATTTGCCAGGCTGCGTCACTGTCCATGATATTGTTGTAGGAAAGTTCCTTTCCCTGTAACTGTCGGGCATTTGATACCGCCGGGAAGGATATATCTTTTTCACCGTAAAAGGCCGCTTTTTGATGAGGGTTCTCTCCATAACGAAGATCCTGTGCCTTGGTGAATTGCATGGTATAGGTTTCGGGAAATTCCTTCTTTCCTTCCGGTGTCAACGTCCCGAGATAATTTGATATAGCGGCATCATATCGGGCCGTGAGCTGAAAGGTCCTGGTCGCGAGAGCAAAATTAGTCGCTTCGGAAATTTTTCCCTTGCGTTCGCTCATTTCCTCAAGAATCTCCGGATAATCGTCAGGGTCCGTTACGACTGTTACAAAACGGTAGTTTTTAGCCGCTGCCCTGAGCATGGTGGGACCACCTATATCGATATTTTCTATGGCGTCTTCCAGGGTGCACCCTTCTTTTGCCACTGTATCCTCAAACCTGTAAAGATTGATTACAACCATGTCTATCATATCGATGCCGTGTTCCTCTGCCGATTTTACATGTTCTTCATTGTCCCGCAGGGAAAGGAGCCCTCCGTGGATTTTTGGGTGAAGCGTCTTTAGCCTTCCATCCATCATTTCGGGGAACCCGGTGTAATCGGAAACATCTGTTACGGCTATGTCATTTTCTCTTAACTGTGCAGCGGTTCCCCCCGTAGAAAGGATTTCCACACCGTATGTCTGTAATTCCCTTGCAAAATCCACAATTCCTTTCTTATCGGTTACACTGATAAGAACACGTTTAATCTCATTTTTCATTCAAAATCTCCTTTATATTAAATAATAAAGATGGTTTTGTAAAAAGTCAAAAATTGAGTCACTCCCGCGGAAGCGGGAGTCCATAAGTACTTGAAAAACTGGATTCCCGCTTTCGCGGGAATGACAAAAGATTAGAAATTCGATTTTTTACGAAATCATCAACAAGCAATTGCATGCCAATTCCTTTGTCATAATTTCGGGCACTCATCGCTGATCACTAAAACCTCATCCCCTTATTTTCTTCATATGATCTATTCTTTTTTCTATCAGCGGTTTTGTGCCGATGTCGGGCCTGTGGTCTACGGGCCCTTTGACGGATGATACCGCCCGTTCTGCTATCTGTTCAGCTTTTTCGAGATCTTCTGCTATTCCGACTACTCCGATGGCACGTGAAGTGGTCATATATAGACCGTCCTCCCTCTTGTCAACGGAGGAATAGTAGAGCCTTGCATCTTTTACGTCATCCACTTCAATTTTTTCAGAGGTTGATTTCGCGTCGGGGTGATCCTTTGGCAGGCCATAGCCTTTTGGTACAATATATTTACAGACGGTTGCTTTTTTTTCAAATTCGACCGTCAGTGTATTAAGTGTTCCCTCGATAATTGCCTTGCAGACATCAACAAAATCTGTTTTCAGAAGGGGAAGAGTGTTCATGGCTTCAGGATCTCCAAACCTGGCGTTGTACTCGAGAAGCTTGACACCGTCTTTCGTTATGATAAAACCGCCGTACATAACTCCTTTATAATACTCACCTGTTTCCTTATAAATCGCCTCCGCCACTTTTTGTGTTATTGCAAGGCCTTCTTCCACATCCTTTGCGGTCATAAAGGGCAGGGAGTGATCTTCTGACGAATAGGAGCCCATGCCACCCGTATTGGGTCCCTTGTCATCGACGAATCTTCTCTTGTGATCCTGAACAGGGGGGGTCGCGACGACTGTCGTTCCATCGGAAAGGCACTGTAGCGAAAATTCTTCGCCTTCCAGTTTTTCATCTACGATAACGCATGAATGTTCTTCCAGGATATTTCTGCAATATTCAAGGGCCTCGGCCTTTGTCTGGAAATGGTCTCCCTGTACCATAACGCCTTTTCCACCGGTAAGACCGTCAGGTTTAACCACAACTTCATCCAGCTCCCCTATAAATTCTTCGATGCCGCTCATTGAGGAAAAAATCCTGTATTTCGGATTTCCCGGGATGTCATATTTTTTCAGTAAATCTCTTGTGAAGGATTTGGAAGTTTCCAGTCGGGACAGTTGCCTGGTTGGGCCTACTGACGAAATACCTTCTTTTTGCAGGGAATCGACGACACCGTTATTGAGGGGATCTTCCGGCCCTATTATCGCGAAATCGATCCTGTTTTCTTTTGCGAATTGATTGATATCGTCCAGATCGGTGTAACTTCCAACCCGGGTATCTACGGAAAGTGATGAAATAGCAGGATTATTCGATTTCATATACGAAAAGAGTTTCGGATTATGTCTTGATCGGATCAATGCTTCTGCTATTGCATGTTCCCGCGCACCGTTTCCAATTAAAAGAACATTAACCATGATAATACCTCCTGAATTAACTGCAAAGGTCTCAATCTGTCTTTGAATTAACTTTCATTACAATAATTTGCCTATATATCCTAAAAAAGGTATATTCGTCAAATGACTTTATGCTGGATTTTAACGGGGATTTTAACGTGTTGACTTTTCGATGAAATGAAGGTAGTTTTAAAAAAAATAGACTTTCAAAATTCAAGGACTTTGAGACAGATTAGTATTGGATCACGATATTACTATAAAACTCTTTTTTTTATTTATCCTTTTGCTTCTTTCAGGGTTTTTTTCCGGTTCTGAAGCCTCGCTTTTTTCTCTAACCACCCTTCATCTTCACAAAATGCAGGAAGATAAAAACCCTTTCTTTGCCTATGTCCAGAAGCTCCTGGCTTATCCCAGAAGATTACTGATCACTATATTGGTTGGTAATGAATCGATCAATATCACGATTGCAGTTATAACAACTTCCATTTTTTTATACCTTTTTGGAATTGATGGAAAATGGATGGCCATAGCTGTGGCTACCTTGACATTGCTCATTTTTGGAGATGCCATCCCAAAAACCTTTGCCGTCAATTATCCAATAAGATTTTCCACATCTGTATCACTTCCCCTGATGTTTTTTTACAAGGCAGGACGCCCCATCGTTTGGATATTGGAAAAGATATCCGATTTGTTTGTCTATTTATTTGGGAAGACCGTTTCCACACAGAGTTCTGTGTTGACGGAGGATGAATTTATAACCCTTGTTGACGTTGGTCATCAGGAGGGGGCTCTGGAAGAATCCCAGAGGGATCTGATCCACCGGGTATTTGAACTTGCTGATACCATGGTATCAGATATCATGACACCGAGAGTAGATATGTTCTGTCTTCCCATTTCCATGAGTGTGGAAGAAGTAGGAAAACAGATTATAAAGGCGAGGTATTCAAGGATACCAATATATGGAATTGATAAAGATGATATCCTCGGCATTCTTCATGCAAAGCATCTATTGGAAGAAATTTCAAAAAGGAGCAAAACAAAAAGTATCAGAAAATTGCTGAAAAACCCGTATTTTGTTCCTCTCGAAAGAAGTGCGGAAAGCATGCTCAGAGATTTTCAGATGAGAAAGATACAGATGGCTATGGTAGTAGATGAGTACGGTGGTATCGAAGGTCTTGTAACTCTGAACGATATCCTGGAAAATCTTGTTGGTGACATCTATGATGAAGACGATGTGAAGGAGAGTTTGTTTCACCGGGTTGATAATAAGACGTTTGTCGTGTCGGGAGCGATGGACATTGAGGATTTTAATGAGTTTGCCGAAACATCCATTTCAACAGAAGAGTTTGACACGGTAGGGGGATTTATTTTTCACCTCTTTGGAAAATTGCCTTCAACGGGAGATGAGGTGGATTTCGAACAATATACATTCAAAGTGGAAAAAATTCGTAAGGCAAGAATTATGACGGTCAGAGTAGCAAGGAAAGAGGAGAAAAATGATGGATAATCTCCTGTCCTTCTGGTTTATGTTTTTGTTTTTATGCCTGGAGGGTTTATTCTCGGGAGGAGAAATAGCTCTTGTTGCGGCTGACATAAATAAAATTCGAAACAAAGCGAATAAGGGTTCTCGTTCAGCAGTATTGACCTTGAAACTTCTGGACAAACCAGAATGGTTTTTGTCCACAACTCTGACAGGAACCAACCTTTGTGTCGTTACGAATACTGCCATTGCAACATCCATGTTCATATCGATATTTGGGGCTGGCCAGGGTGAACTTGTTTCAATTTTTGTCATGATTCCGCTTCTGTTAATAATGGGTGAAATGGTGCCCAAGAGTATTTTCCAGCAGCATGCGGAAGCTGTTGCTCTTAAACTCTCATGGTTTATCTGGGTTTCTTCGCTGATTCTTTACCCCATTGTCTTTGTGTTATCAAAGATTTCGCGGGGCGCCCTTTATATTTTCTCTCGAGGAAAAAGAGCGTTTTATACGCCGTATATAACCAGGGCAGGTTTGGAATTCCTCCTCCAGAAAGATGGAGACCAAAGTGATATCATGACATCAGAAAAGGAAATGATACAAAGAATCTTTGATTTTCCTGAATCAACAGCCGAGCATATCATGGTTCCCCTGTCCAACGTGACTGCTCTTTCGGCCGATACGACGCTGCGTGAAACTGCCCTGATTATTACCGAAAAAGGATATTCCCGTATACCTGTTTATCGGGACCGGAGTTATAATATCATAGGCATGCTCCATTCTTTTGATCTCCTGGAGGTGATTTACGGAGAGACTGCGGGGCTGGCCTCATTATCCGAAGATGATCTCATAGAGACCTGTATCAGGGATGAAGTATTGTATGTGCCTGAAACAAAACCAACAGATGAACTCCTTTTTGAGTTGCAGAAAAGGGGTGAACACATGGCAATAATCGTGGATGAATATGGCGGCGCTGTCGGTATAGCCACTATTGAGGATATTCTGGAAGAGATCGTCGGTGAGATTGATGATGAATATAGTGATGAAGGTAATATGTTATACAGAAAAGTGGGGCCTGGAAAGTATCTGTTTAGTGCCCAGGTTAAGATGGATTATGTAAGAGAGGTTATTCCATTTGAGATTCCTGAGGGCGATTATGAAACACTGGGAGGTTTTCTTTTATATATGATGGGAAAGATTCCCAAGAGGAGTGAGAGCTTTAGAAGTGGTAAAATCCTTTTTGTTATTGAAGATGCCGATATGAAATCGATAAAAGAAATTCTTGTTATTGTGCCGGCAAATATAAAAGATAAGGACTGAGTGCTGAGGACTGAGGGGGATAATCCTGTAATCCCCCTGTTGCCTTTAAGTCTTGAGTTTGTCAGATGGAAACGACTATGGAGATATTGTAATGTCAGCAGTTCGCACAAACACAAAATTAGCCACAATCGTATTAGCTGCCGGCAAGGGAACGAGGATGCGTTCCGATCTCGCAAAGGTACTTCATTACATTTGCGGAAAGCCGATGTTGTTTTATCCGTTAGAGCTGGCGAGAAATGCCGGTTCGGAAATAATTGTTGCTGTTGTAGGACATCAGTCGAGTGTAATCAGAAAAAAGGTAAAAGATGAGGATATTGTTTTTGTCGAACAAAAAGAGCAACTGGGAACCGCTCATGCGGTACTTCAGACCAGAGATGCGCTGAAAGGTTTTGAGGGAGACATCTTGATCCTGTGCGGTGATGTACCACTTCTGTTACCTTCCACGATAGAGGCTTTAATTGGATGTCATTTAACGAACAATGCGACGGTGACTGTTATGACTACACGGCTGGATGATCCGACAGGCTATGGAAGAATTGTAAAAGGCAGGGGAGATAATATCCTGAAGATTGTTGAAGAGCGGGATGCCACTGATGAGGAAAAGCATATCAAAGAAATAAACTCAGGTATTTACTGTGTGAAAAGCGGGTTCCTTTTTGATGCTGTGGCCCGGATTGGCAATGAAAATGCACAGGGGGAATATTATCTTACTGATATTTTGGAAATTGCTGCAAGAAAGAAATATAAGACCATCTCTTTTGTTGTTGATGACTCCCTTAAGGTTATGGGGATAAATACAATTGAAGATCTGGAAAGAGCCGATAGGGTTATGGAAGAAAGAATGGATAAGATTTCCATCGCAAAAGAGTGACCTGAGATATAATAAAGCAAACAAAATTGCTGAATTGCGGTGCGGGAACCTTCACCCGCGAGATATGGAAGATACAAGAAGAGACCCGATGAGAGCATAGGAAGAGACCTTTGCAGAATGTTCAATTTTGCTCAAGTTCAAGGAAGGCGAAAATTTTAACCACAGGAATATATCGGATATTTCGAGGATTAAAATTTGAGCCTGACGCAGAAATTGGGCAAAAGGGGACGTTATGCAAAGATCTCAGGAAATAACGAGAATGAAGAAACCCATGTCAGGATTTACTTATATAAAGGAGAGGTTCTGTCTCCCCTTTATTCGACTGTGTTCTTCTGACATAGCACTATGTTTTGTCCTCTCGATAGTGGTGGGTATTATTGCGGGGTTGGGAGCTGTTTTCTTCAGGTGGCTGATAAAGGTTTTCAACTACTCCTTTTTCGCCAAGGGAGCAGTTGCGTTAGGCTTCCTGGGTAAGTACTATGTCGTTGTGCTGCCGGCAGTCGGGGGGCTGTTGGTAGGATTATTAGTTTATTTCCTCGCGCGTGAAGCAAAGGGAGAGGGTCCATCCGAGGTTATGGAGGCCTTTGCCGTTAGAAAGGGGCGTATCAGACCGCGTGTGTCAGTAGTCAAATTGCTGGCTTCATCAATATGCATTGGAAGTGGCGGTTCAGTGGGGCGTGAGGGTCCAATTGTCCAGATTGGCGCCTCTTTCGGGTCATCTGTGGGACAATGGTTCAAGTTGCCCGAGGAATGGGTGAAGACGCTTTTGCTCTGTGGGGCAGCGGGAGGTATCTCAGCTACCTTCAATGCCCCTATCGGCGGTGTCTTCTTTGTCCTTGAGGTTATTCAGAGGCGATTCATGTCTCCCAACCTCGGTTTTATAGTAATCAGTTCGATTACGGCAGACTTTATCGCCCATATCTTCCTGGGGAAAAATCCGTCTTTTATTATCCCAACCTATAATATGGCAAGCTATTGGGAAATACTGACTTATATCCTGCTTGGCATTGTTGCCGGTTTTGTTGCCCTTGGTTTCAATCACTTTTTTTATAAATGTGAAGATTTGTTTAATACCTTTAAGGTACCCGAATATGTCAAGCCTGCCCTCGGCGGTCTTATCGTCGGCTTCATTGGTCTGTATTATTTCGATGTTTTGGGAGTGGGCTATGGGGGAAGTTACGGAATAGGCGGCATTTGGATGGGAAGAGGAGGGGTTGATATAGCCTTGGCCGGCAAAATGGGTCTTGTCACACTCCTCATGCTGACGGTTCTGAAGATGCTTGCAACTGCAGTCACTCTTGGCAGTGGAGGCAGTGGAGGTGTATTTGCTCCCGCGCTCTTTATCGGTTCGGTTCTGGGTGGAGCTTTTGGGATAATGATCCATAACCTGTTTCCGGCAATTACGGCTTTCTCAGTGGCTGAAGCTTCGGGATCCTATGCTTTGGTGGGAATGGCAGCATTCTTCGCAGCGACGGTGCGGGCGCCAATTACTGCGGTCGCCCTCTTGTTTGAAATGACGAGAAACTATAGTCTTATTTTACCATTAATGACTGCTGTTGCTTTTAGTACCTTTCTTGCCAGCGGTTTCAGCCGGGAGTCTATTTACACACTCCGCTTAGTGAGGCGTGGCATTGACATCCACCATCAACAAGAGGCGGATATACTAAGCACTATTTCTGTAAAAAATGTAATGAAAAGAGAAGTGGAAACTGTATTTGAAAACATGTCTCTGAAAAAGTTGTTGGAATTTACATTTTCAAGCAAACATTTAAGTTTTCCTGTGATTGACAGCAAGGGGTTACTCGTCGGGATAGTAAGTATTGAAGATTTCAGGGAGATCCTCTTTAAGGAGGAATTGAGACATCTTGTGGTGGTAAAAGAGCTTGCAACAACGGATGTTATCACTGTTACCGAAAGTGAAAATCTGGGTAGTGCTCTAAAGAAGATAGGGTTCAGAAATATAGAACAACTGCCGGTCGTTGAGGAAAATAATCCCAGTAAAATAGTAGGAATTCTTTCAAGAAGGGATATTTTTTCTGCATATAATAAGGCTTTGATAGATCGATCTCTGGCAGAAGGTGTGCCCAAAGATGATGAAAGCTCAGATTTAAGTTATTTGACGTAGGCACATCCATTCCAACACCCCTAATGCGGCAAAGCCGCAAGGTCTGAGCAACGAG
>CAZKGS010000038.1:8762-13780 GCA_964552105.1 uncultured Syntrophaceae bacterium | reverse complement strand
TTATGATAAAAATGAATGAGCAAGTTAAGGAGCTTTTAACGAAACAACGAACCATTGTGCTGGCGACAGCAACGCTGAATGGTATTCCAAATGTAGTCCCAATCCATTCCAAGCACATCATTGATGATGAAACCATTATGATTACGAATCAGTTTATGGATAAGACACTCAAAAATATGCAGAAGAATCCCCAGGTTGCTATTACTTTCTGGGAAGGTATCAAAGGGTATCAAATTAAGGGTAATTGTGTCATTGAAAATTCTGGGGAATTATACGAGAAAGCAGTCAGCGGGGTGGCGGCATACGCAAAAAGCAAAAACATTTCTTTGAAATGCAAGGGGATCATTCTCATCAAAGTTACCGAGGTTTATGATGTGTCGCCAGGGCCAAACGCGGGAAAACTGATTAATTAACCTGACGGATCCCTGAATCAACCAGGCAGGAGGGACAAAGATGAAAATAATTTCAACCCGGTATCAAGCTTTAATGAAAGGAGACATTTCATGTTAAAAAGCACCAAAGAAACCCCTGCAAAGCCCGCGATTTTTTTGATCGTGCTGTGCGTTTTGAAGGGCTACCTGAAGAATCCTCTCTTCTTCCTTCTGGGTACGGCGGTTAGCTTCCTCCGTTTCAAGAAGCATCTTTCCACGGGCTTTCCAGACGAATTTGTGAAGGTTGTAGCTTTTCCGGCCTGGCTGTATATCCGCCTGAAAGAACGCCTGGGACAAGAGCGGGCCTTTGAAATTATAAGAAACGTTTTTCTGACGGCTGGGCTGGCGGTACAATTGGGCAACTTCAGGGCCGCTGAAGCACCTCGCACTTTTGAAAACCTGATCTCTTACCAGCAACAGGCCAACCGGGAAGGGCCAACGCGCTGGAATAAGATGGAAATACTGGAGCAGAACGACACTAAATACGAATTTCGTGTACATAACTGCATGTTTTACGACTTTTTCAGCCGGATAGGGATTCCAGAACTAACTGCGGTGATGTGTTCGGTTGACAACGCAATTTTCAATGTCTATCTGCCGGAAGATGTCACTTTCCATCGCAATGGCTGCGGAAACAGGATTGCCGACGGCGCACCCTCGTGTCACTTTGTCCTTGAACGCCACATTGAGGGGTAATGACGAGAAAAAATCTTCATGGTGGTCATATATCACATCCAGGGTTCTTTTCCCTGTTGACACACAAGCATCAATCCCATATACTTCACTCGCAAAAAAAGCAAGTCCTTATCAACACTTATACATAAGTAACCTTTTAATTTACGAATATAATTTTTGACGCACTCGTAAAAAGCGCTACTATACCGTTTTGCGGCATTATAATGGAAAGTAACTTTTACAAAGCATGTTTAAGGCCGATGGGGGCATCGGCCCCTACATATAGTAGGGCCTGTTCCCCGAACAGGCCGATGCTGAGTATCTGGATAGTATCCAGAAAAATCAAAAAGTTATATTAAATTCAGCCAAAAGGGTAGCTAGAAAGTCAGAAATGCCCCCTCTCCCATGTATAGGGATTGTAAATGGATTTACGGACGAAGATAAAAATAGTTGTGGAGATGTCGAATGGAGATCCTTCGCTGGATTGGTGATGAAACTCTTTTATGTAACCTTGTGGCAGTATTACCGACGTTTGTCCTGGTCATTCTGATAATTGTCTGTATCTTGCTGTTGTTGAAAGGTGCGGACTGGATGATTGACGGGGTCGTCAGTCTGGCCAGGCGTACCGGTTTGCCGAGAATCGTGATCGGCGCCACCATTATTTCCCTTGGAACTACTATGCCGGAGGCATTCGTATCAGTAATGGCCGCCTGGATGGGTGACGCCGGTCTGGCTCTCGGGAATGGCGTCGGGTCCATTATTGCCGACACAGGGTTGATTTTCGGTTTAACATGCCTGCTGGCAGCCTCCGTGCCGGTAAACCGCTTTATTCTTAATCGAACAGGCTGGGTGCAGGTTGGAGTGGCTACGCTTTTAGTTTTCATCTCCGTGCTTGCCTGGGCCGTTACGCCCGGAGAGCCGATCCTGCACCGGTGGGTGGGTATTTTCTTTTTAATTCTGCTGGCAGTTTATATGTACATGGCATATGTTTGGGCCAGACAGCAGGAAACCACGGGCATGGATGAGGCAGAATCGGGAGATCCTGAGCTGTTGAGCCTGGGAAAATGTTGGTTAATGGTTGTGGGAGGTCTATTCCTGGTCGTTACAAGCGCACGAATACTTGTGCCATGCGCTGCAGAAATCGCCTTGAGAATAGGCGTGCCGGAGGATATTATTGCAGCCACAATAGTAGCCCTCGGAACCTCCCTGCCGGAACTTATGACGGCCATAACCTCTGTCCGTAAAGGACATCCTGAAATCACTGTTGGCAACATTGTGGGCGCGGACGTTCTGAACTGCCTCTTTGTAATAGGCGCCGCGGCAGCGGCCAGACCACTGGTAATTTCACCCAACTTCTTCATATTTCACTTCCCTGCTATGCTTTTAATTCTCTACTCCTTCCGGGTTTTTATCTTCATGAACCGGCACGGTCAATTCAGGAGGTGGCAGGGCGCCTGGCTCCTTGGCATCTATGTAACTTACGTGGTACTTCAGTATGCTCTCAATATCAGCACCGTTGGCGGACAATGATTTCACTCCGGAACATATCAAAACAATACGGCGGCCAGAGCCTCTTTCAAAACATTTCTCTCCATATAGGTGACGGGGATCGCATTGTCCTTATTGGACCGAACGGTGCAGGCAAATCCACATTAATGAAAATCATTGTCGGCCAGGTTGAGTCCGACTCAGGTAAAATTACCCAATCTCGTTTCAACACAGCGGGCTACTTGCCCCAGGACGGTGTTTACCACAGAGGTCAAACACTCTACGAAGAAGTAGCCTCAACTTTTGAAGACCTGAACTTCCTCCACGAAAGAATCAACAAGATCAGTCATGAAATAAGGATGCGTACCGAGGCAGGAGATACGAAATCCTCCCAATTGGATGAACTTGTCGAGGAATTAGGCAAAGTTCAGCACTCGATAGAACATCAGGAAGGATACAATATCGAAACCAGGATAAAGCTGATACTGTCCGGTCTTGGTTTCACTGGACATGATTTGAACCGCATGGCTGAAGAATTCAGCGGCGGCTGGCAGATGAGGGTTGAGCTTGCCAAACTTCTCCTTTTAGAACCCTCAATTCTCCTTCTTGACGAGCCGACCAATCATCTTGATATTGAATCATTGGAATGGCTTGAAAACTATTTACACTCTTACCGCGGTTCTCTTGTTCTTGTCTCTCACGACAGCCGGTTCCTCGATAATCTCGTCGATAAAATAGTCGAAATATCCATGGGAAAAGTTTCATTGTACACCGGCAATTATTCCTCTTACCTGAAGCAAAAGGACCTGCGCTATCAACAATTAGAAGCGGCCTATGAAAATCAGCAGAAACTTATAGAAAAAACAACCAGGTTCATAGAACGATTCCGATACAAAAATACGAAGGCGAAGCAGGTTCAGAGTCGAATAAAGATGCTGGAAAAAATGGAACGGATTGAGGTTGAACAGGCTGGAAATACAATTTCATTTGATTTTCCCGAAACTCCACGACCAGGAAAAACCGTAATGGAGCTCGATAAGCTGACCAAATCATACGGAAACAACATGGTATTCAAAGAAACCTCTCTTCGGATAGAGCGGGGGGATAAAATCGCCCTTTTAGGAGTCAATGGTTCCGGTAAATCCACCATTGCACGCATTATAGCGGGTATTGAGTCCTTCCAGGGCGGGGAGAGAAAACCCGGGTATAATGTTAGCGTTTCTTACTATGCCCAGAATATGGCAGAGACATTAAACCCGGACAAAACGGTATTTCAAACAGTGGACGAAATGGCTACTTCCAGGTCTCCGAGGGAACTCCGAACACTGCTTGGCTGTTTCCTCTTTTCGGGAGATGATGTGTTTAAGCCGGTTTCCGTCCTGTCGGGAGGGGAAAAAAGCAGACTTGCCCTTGCAAAAATGCTCCTGATACCTGCAAATCTCCTTATCTTTGACGAACCGACGAACCACCTTGATGCACAATCTAAAGCCATACTGCAGCAAAGTCTGGAAAAATTCACCGGTAATTATATAATCGTGTCTCACGACAGGGATTTTCTCACACCACTGATTAATAAAGTTATCTTCATCAAGAATGGCAAGCCTGATCTCTATATCGGTACAGTGGATGAGTACATGTCAAGATTTCAACAAGACAAAGGCGGTGAGTCCCAACCTGAAGACCCCTCAAAGAGAAAAACACCCTTTAACCATGAAAAGGAACGAAAAAGACAACAGGCAGAAAAAAGACAGAAATTATACCAGAAACTGAAACCTCTCAAGGATGCGCGAAACAGAATCGAAGGAAAAATTGTCCTCGCTGAAAAGAGAAAAGCTGAGATTGAAGCGGCTTTTGCCGATCAAAAGACCTATGGGGACGAAAAGACGATCAAATCTCTTAACATCGAGCACGACGGGATCGTTTCTCAACTCGAGCTTCTTTATAATGAGTGGACTAAAGTGGAAGGAAAAATTGAAAAATTTATGGACGAAAAATAAGGAGCAATATTATGAAGATTAAGACCTATATCACGAACCGGCTCGTGAAAGGAGAGGATCTGAATCACCATGGAACCCTGTTCGCAGGGCGAAGCGCACAATGGTTCGTGGAGGCGGGATTCATTGCCGCCGCGAATCTGACATCCCCTGAAAACACCTTATGTTTAAACATCCACGGCATGCTTTTTAAAAAACCCGTTGACAAGGGAAGTATTCTTCGTTTCGAAAGCAAGGTCGTATATTCAGGCAGAACCCGACTGGTTTCGTATATCAAAGTATTTTTCAGTAAAAACGATGAATTCCTGCTGGAAGGATTTATAACCTTTATCAATGCGGACAAAAATGGGCGCCCTGCTCCGCATGGAATTGTCATTGAGGCTGTTGATCCGGAAGATATTGCACTTCAGGAAAAGGTAAAATCGTTAAG
>CAZKGS010000038.1:0-8662 GCA_964552105.1 uncultured Syntrophaceae bacterium | reverse complement strand
CAATCGCTCAAGGATAACAAATATGAATACAGCCCTGATTTCAACAAGAACTCCTGTCTTCCCCTGTGTTTTAAGGTTTACAAATCTTCGCCTTTATGCGTTCGTGACCCTGTTTGTCGCACTGGATGTGGCAATACCATGGTTTTGTCACTGGATTCATCCTCTGGCCGGCCCCACGTTTCTTCCCATGTTCTTTTTTATTTTACTGGCCGGACTTTTGTTCGGCTGGAGAGCAGGTCTCCTGGTGGGAGCCCTTACGCCTATTATAAGTTACGGTATTTCCGGTATGCCTCTCCTGCCGTTTTTACCCAGACTCTTCGCTGAAGCTGTATTTTATGGACTGGTTGCAGGATTGCTTCGTGAGCGATTTAAGATGAATGTATTCTGGTCTCTCGTTGGAGCAATGATTGCAGGACGCTTTGCTGCAGGACTGACCGTATTCATCGTTTATTGGAGCGCAACAAATCCCTTCGCCTCAATCTGGGAAGCGGCTAAATTGGGATGGCCGGGAATTGTGATTCAGTTAACCCTTCTTCCCCTGATCTCTGCAGAGTTAGAACGATTTTTCGCAAAAACCGGGCAAACAGATGCAAAATCATAATGACGGTCTTTTCAACTCATTTCTGAACAGTGAAGAGACCATCTGGGTCTGCAGGGAAGAACAGATAATTTTTCAATCTCAAAAAAAGGGGATAGCACCATTAATCGAATACATCCACCAACATGGTTCCTCTGCCGATGAAGTTACCGTTTGCGATCGCGTGGTCGGAAATGCGGCTGCATTGCTGCTGAAAACAGCGTGCTGCAAAATGGTTTATTCCGTAGTTGGCAGTGAGATCGCTTTGAAAACCCTGGAAAAGCTCAGTATTCCTTGTTTTTTTATAAAAGTTGTACCCTATATTATCAACAGGAAAGGGGATGGAATGTGCCCCTTCGAAAAAGCATCAATCGGAAGATCTCCCGATGAATTTTTCGAATATCTCAAAGAATCTCAACAATTTGATTAATTCACGAAATGGAGTTTAGTTATTATGGGCGACATCATCTTTCAGAAGACCGGCGGAAACATGGAAGATCACCTTGTCTCGCTCCGTTCGCTTCTGGAACAGCTAAAAAGTCCCTATCGAAAGGGTGCTTCGGTCGCTGTGAAGCTTCACTGGGGGGAAAGGGGTAATACAAGTTTCCTGCCGCCTCACTATGCCAGAGAAATAGTATCCTGGCTCCGGAAACACGGTGTCGAACCGTTTATTTTCGATACCACAGTCCTCTATTCCGGCGGCCGCCGGACAGGAAAAGATTCTTTAAAAACTGCAGAAGAACATGGTTTTTCGTGTGATTTTCTCGGGTGCCCTGTTGTAATCGGGGATGGACTGGATGGGCGTGATGTGGTGGATATAGAAGCAGGTTTCAGGCATTTTGAAACCGCTCAGGTTACTTCTCTGGTGGATAAAGTTGATGGTTTTTTTATTTTCTCTCACTTCAAGGGACATATGGAAGCCGGATTTGGAGGCGCAATAAAAAATATTTCCATGGGCTTCGCCTCACGGGCACAAAAGCAGCGAATGCATTCTGATGCGCACCCTGTGTTAAATCGGGAAAACTGCACCAGATGCGGCATTTGCATCGATATTTGCCCCACCGGGGCAGCTGCGTTTTCGGATGATGAATATCCCGAATATGATCTGGATCTTTGCACGGGATGCGCCCAGTGTATTGCAATGTGCCCTGAAATGGCACTGAAAATTTTCTGGAACACGGATATCGCGGTATTTCAGGAAAAACTGGTCGAAACGGCTGCAGCAGTCTGGAAATGCATCAGCAATAAAACGTTGCTGATTAACGCCCTTCTTAAAATAACCGCCGATTGTGATTGTATGCCCGGGCACAGTCCTGAAATAGCTCACGATTCAGGATTTCTGGGAGGATACCACCCCGTTAATCTGGACAGGAAATCCATAAAACTCATCGGCGAGAATATTTTTAATCGAGCCCATCCCTCTGTCCCCTGGAAAAGACAGTTCGAGTATGCTAGGGAAATCGGATTTGACAAGTAAAAAACCACAACATAACCGGTACCGGAATCTATCCTTGATGGCTTCGTAAAAAGTCAAACTCAGCGAATCTGTCATTTCGACCACAGGGAGAAATCTTATTTTCTCAATGTGTTACGGTCTAAAGATTTCTCATTTCACTCGAAATGACAAGCCGTTGAGACTTTTTACGAATGCGTCATCCTTAAAATTTTGTTTTTCATGATTACTTCACATAGATTGGGTTGGAAAATATCCAGGGCCTGTATTTCCCCAATTTCTTCAGGAATACCTCAACCCTGTAGATTCCCGTTTTATCTATCGTACACTCCAAAACATCGCTTACATTTTCCTGGAAGGTATGCCCATCTTTTACGACTCGAATCTTCCCCTTTTCGGGAACTTCAACGTGAATTGCGGCGTTTCTTTTCAGGTGAAACTCATCTCCCATGGTAACTTTTCCCTTCGTATCAAAAAGAAAAAACGAAAAGCCCCTGGTTTCCCGGAAGTATTCCATAGCAATATATGCCCTGCCCTTTTTGAGAGATTCAAGAATAAGCTCTATGTCTTTTTTGTCATCTTTTTTAAAAGGCTCGTCTGTCAAAATATGTGTACGAATAAACTTGAATGCCCTTCCGAAGGGAAAAACGCTTAGATTTAAACCAAATATCCTTTTTAGGGTATCATGATTATCAAGTTCCCCTATACCAACGATTTTCGATTGTTGGTTCAGTTTGTCCCATCGTTTTAGAGTCACCGATCTCGGCCCCCTCAGGAAAAGGGCAGGGAACAGATAACTGCACAAGGCCCTGGGATAATTTATTAATGTCGATTGCCAATCCGTCATAAAATCCCATATCCCTATTCCCGTGTAGCCGGAGACAGTCCAATCAACCCAGGGGAAATGTTTCACGTGAAACATTTCTGTGCCTTCATGGTCCGGATGAGACATAAAGCCGATGCCTCCCATTCTTCTTACCTTGTCAATATAGCTCTGGGGTGGAATGTTTTCATCCTCCTCCCCAACCACTACGGGCTCATCAATACCAAAGGCTATATAATGGTTGAAACGGGGCGTTATCTCCTGCCCCACAACAAGCAGCACATCGTCATTCCAGCCTTCCATGCCATTTTCTCTTGCATCAAGGCAGGAGTGATCCGTTAGCATTAAGAAATCAATGTTGTTTTCCCGGGCAGCCCTTATAATATCCACTACCGGAATTCTTCCATCAAATGAATATTCCGAATGAAAATGTATTACACCTGTATAATCATATAGTTTCAACATGATTCACTTTTTGACAAGTTCGCAAAAAGTCAAAGATACCCCCTCTCCCTTGATGGGAGAGGGTTGGGGTGAGGGTGAATACAGCACTATTTCAAGCACTTACGTCCCACTCCCCTTTGTCCCCTCCCGCCAAGGGAGGGGACATCCAGCTTTTTACAAAACTGCCAACTTTAATTATAATTTTTTTTACTTCTTATTTTTTTAAGTTTTCCTTCTTTAATGCCTTCGTGATAGATTTTTTTCGAATTTCTTACTTTAGCGAGGGGACATTCCTCACAAAGAGGCTTCCTCTTGCAAAAATGCTTGCCCGTATTTACCAAAAGGGCGTGGTACTGATTATACAGTTCGGCATTATGGGGAAGGTGGATCATAAAAAGTTCTTGAATGTTTCTGTAGCTCCACCCCCTATTAATGATTTCCGCTCTCTCCAAAATTCTTCGGGTGTATGAATCCACCACAAAAATCGGTCGATTACCCGCGTACAGAAGAATGCTGTCTGCTGTTTCCTCCCCAATCCCCTTGACACCCAATAATTTACCCCTCAGTACCCACAGGTCTTCTTCAAACATTTTATCCATTTTTCCCTCATATTCACTATCTAAAAAATGAAGGAAGGCCTTTAGCCTTTTTGTTTTGATATTATAATATCCTGAAGATTTTATAAGTTCTGCTACGACATTATCTTCTGTCTCCAAAAGCTTGTCCGGAACAAGGAGTCCCCTGGCTTTCAGCTCTCTTATGGCAATCTCCACGTTCTTCCAGTTTGTGTTCTGTGTCAGTATGGCTCCAACGGCAATCTCAAAAGGTGTTTCGCCGGGCCACCAGTGGAGATTTCCGAAATGTCGATCCAGAGCTTCGTAAATTCTCCACAGATATTCGCCTGCCTGCAGTGATCCAGTGGATGCCACTTTCTTTCAACACTCCTGATGTCTATGATGTTACCCGCTTCCCCCTCCCTCCAGAGGCTATGTCGTAATTCCTTTTTTTGTCATTTCGAGCACTACGCTTCGCTCAGCATAAACTCCGCGAGAAATCTTAATGCTTAATAAATTTAACATGTTAAGATTCCTCACATTCGTTCGGAATGACATTTCACCCTATTGCGACACAGCCTCCCAGGGGAGAGGGAATAATAAAGATGCCTTTCACCTGGCACTCTTGTAAAAAGCAAATAACGGATAGATGAGGGCATCGGCCCCTACAAAGCAACCCAAAACATATAGGGCCTGTTCCCCGAACAGGCCACTCCCGTGCACAGCACGGGGTATTCTGGCACGATTTCATAAAGATTCTTTGTAAACAAATCTTGATGGATCTGTAAAGGAAGATGGAGTTTTTTGACTTTTTGTGAAACTATCAATCCTGGATAAGGCAATAACGCGGCCTTGCATAAAACAAGGGGAGAAGGATTTTTGTTTCCTTCCCCCCTGTGTCTCTCATTTGCGTATGACAACAAAAAATTTGGCGGTGCTCCTCTTTACCAAAAGGAGTGCACTGTTTTTCCTGTTTGCTTTTGACATTTCTCTCGAATAATCTTTCAATGTAAAGATCGTCGCTCTATTAATCTGTAAGATGATATCCTCCGGCTGTATACCCGCCTCCCCTGACGGGCTCCCCTCTTTTACCTCGCTGACAATAACTCCATTCGTATTGGGAAGTCCGAAGTGTTTTGCTATTTCAGGTGTTATTTCCTGAACGGTCATTCCAAAGTATTTTCCCGTTTTCTCCGCCATGGCCAATTTTTCCCGTTCCGGACGCTCTGATACTTTTACGCTAAAGGTTTTCGTCTTACCGTCTCGCGACACTTTGACCTTAACAGATTTACCCACGCGGAAAGTCGCAACAATTTTCAATAAGTCACGAGTGTCTTTGAGCTTTTGCCCATTCACCTCAATAATGATATCTCCCGTTTTTATACCCGCCTTATCTGCCGGATCTCCCTGAAACACATCCGAGACAAGCGCGCCTTCTTGATCTTTCAGCTTGAGATTTTTGGCAATGTCTTCAGTTATATCCTGAACAGATACACCAAGCCAACCGCGTACCACCTTTCCCTTTGTCTTAAGATCAGGAAGGATTGATTTTGCCATGCTTATCGGTATGGCAAACCCTATTCCCTGTCCCCGTGCGACAATCGCTGTATTTATTCCGACAACCTCCCCTGCAAGATTGAAAAGGGGTCCTCCGCTGTTGCCCGGATTAATAGATGCATCTGTTTGTATAAAGTCATCGTAAGGTCCCGCGCCGATGACACGCCCCTTGGCACTGACAATGCCGGCGGTTACCGTCTGGGAAAGGCCGAACGGATTTCCGATCGCGATGACCCAGTCTCCGACCCGTAACCCGGACGAATCGCCAAGCTTAACAACTGGCAGACTATTGGACGGCTTTATCTTTAAAAGCGCTATGTCTGTGTTTTTGTCCTTCCCCACTATCTCGGCATCATATTCCTTACCATCGGATACCTTGACCAGAATCTTATCAGCTTTCTCGACTACGTGATAATTTGTGAATATATAACCATCCTTACTGATAATGAAACCCGATCCGAGACTTCTCTGCTTGAACTGTCTTTTTGGAATATCACCAAAGAATCGTTTAAAAAAATCGTCACCAAAAAAACGGTCAAACGGAGTTTCTTCACCGAATGGAGGACGAAAGGCACCCATTCCGCCCGTTTGTACCGTTTTTGTTGTCCGTATATTAACTACTGCCGGTTTTAACTTCTCTGCCAAATCAGCAAAAGACAAAGGGATTGTTATCGTTTCTCCTGTAGAAGCAGCAATGGCCTGCTCAGTGGGAGGGGCCAGAGACATAGAAGAGAAGTTCACTACCCCTGCTACAGAAATTACAAAAACCCCAATAAGAAACAAGAAAACAAAAGTGATAAAACGTTTTCTTTTATTCTTTTCTGTACCCATATTAACCCTCCATTGTTCCTCTATAAATTATAAATAAATCTCCGTTCAGGACAGAAATTTTTTTTATTGTTCCATTATAACGGGATTTATAAGTTCCCCAATATTTTCGACCACGACAGTAATAATATCGCCATCTTTGAGAAAGACTGGCGGTTCTCTTGTGAAACCGACACCTTCGGGAGTACCCGTTAAAATAACCGTCCCAGGAAGCAGTGTAATAGACCGGCTCAGGTCGCTCACTATCGCCGCAACATCGAAAAACATGTCAGAAGTGTTCGAATCCTGCATGACCTCGCCGTTAAGAATAGACCGAACCCTCAGGTTGTCGGGATCCTGAATTTCATCTGGAGTAACCAGGCAGGGCCCTATCGGACAGAATGTGTCAAAACTTTTTCCCCGCGTCCACTGGTTTTTCTGCTTGTGAAATTGCCAGTCTCTCGCACTTACATCGTTCGCACAGGTATACCCCAGGATATATTCATTGACATCGTCTCGTGAAATGTTTTTAGCCTCTTTCCCAATCACGATAGCAAGTTCTGCCTCATAGTCAACCTCTTCCGGGCCTGCCCCGGGAAGTATGACAGGTGAGCCGTAACCGACAACGCTGTTGGTGGCTTTAAGAAACACTACTGGATTTTCGGGATATTGTACTTTGGTTTCTTCTGCATGTTTGCCATAGTTGAATCCCAGAGCAAATACATTTGGCGGGCTCACAGGGGAAAGAAGCTGCTCGATCTTCTGTGACTTCCCTGTTACCCTGAATTCTCCAAAAATATTCCCATCAATAACTATCGCCTTACCAGGCCTGTCAGGATCCAGGACACCATATAGTTTTTCATCCCCGGAAAGAAATCTTACAATTTTCATTATGCTCCCCTGCGAAATAAAATATCTTTTATTTTTGAACTCACAAATAATAACACAATATTAAATATTATAATCATTAAAAATGAAAATTCAATAACCAAAAAATGTTGACATCCATAGATAATAATTTCATATATATATGGCCCAGTCCATAATCAGAGATGATAGATGAGTAGAATCATAGAAAATATAGGACATGCCACGATTGACATATCAAAATCATTCCTTGATACGCTTTCCTTTGCTGTTAAAATGACTTTCAAAATATTTGATAAAAAAAGTTACAACAGCGCAACAACCTCCGTTCTAATAAATCAGATTTATTTTACTTCTGTTGAGATTCTACCCTTATTTATAATTGTTTCTGTAATTCTGGGAACACTTATTATGGGAATAATCTTGCAAACCATTAAAAACCTGGGGCTTGATGAATACCTGGGCAATATCCTGGTAGGCTTTGCCATTACCGAATTGTCTCCTTTTATCACCGTCTTACTGCTGGCGCTTCGTTCCAGTTCGGCCATCAATACGGAAATCGCCACGATGAAAGTCAGTAAAGAATTGGATTCACTTAAATCCTTCCATATTGACGCGAACATCTATCTTTTTCTGCCAAGAATCATTAATGGTATGATTTCCCTTGTCCTTTTAAGCGGGCTTTTCTCTATCGTTTTATTGACAAGCGGATTTATATTTTCAAAAACCATATTCGGAATGGGGCTAAATACGTACTCAAGTTTACTGGCAAATTCCGTTCATTTATCTGATATAGTAATCCTGTTCGTAAAATGTTTGACATTCGGTTTTTTTATTATACTTATTCCCATAAGACACGGCATGGGAGTATCTTATGAGCTCACCAGTATCCCCATATCGGTGTTGCACGGTATGATCAGAGTTTTTAGCGCTATTGTCATGATAGAGGTGCTGTCATTAATAGCAAGATTCATATAAGGTTTTTCGAAAGCGATACAGATTTAGAAAAAGCGCTTAGAGATTTCTCGAAAAAATACCAGAATATCGGACTCGTGTCTTCTGATACACCGCTGCTTTCAAATCTGAATGTCTGGGAAAACATGGCTCTTATTAAGCAATACCAACAAAACTTCTCTAAAAAAGACGCAAAAAATCTTGCTATTCAGTACCTCAGGCAGTTGAACCTGGAAACCATTGCGAATACACGGAACCCTGACCTGAAAGAAGATGAGCGGTTTTGTGGGTTGCTATTACGAGCCGCTATGGTAAACGACGCTGTCATCCTTATATACAAACCTTTCAAACTGCTGCCTGCTATGAAAGACTCCACATTTATACATAACATTTTGATAAATATGGACACTTTGTATACACAATGTTATATTTTTGACTATACATGGAACAAAAACAGATACAGGATGAATGATGCCGAAGAATATTGCGTTTAAGGTGGGATTATTTATTGTGGTAACTGTCCTTCTTATTACTGCCTTGGTGGGATATGTTGCATATAAAAAGGATGTTTTTTCAAGGGTTTACACTTTCACCTTCTCTTCGAAATCTGGCGAGGGATTTAGTGA